>NZ_JBJHPC010000879.1:0-1992 GCF_045257485.1 Streptomyces sp. YS-3
CACCAACTTCGCGCTCTGGGCGGGCGGGGCGGAGGCGGTGGAGCTGTGTCTGTTCGACGCGGCCGGCACCGAGATCCGGCTCCCCCTGACCGAGCTCACCCATGAGATCTGGCACGGCTTCGTACCGGGCGTGCGGCCGGGCCGGCGGTACGGCTACCGGGTGCACGGCCGCTGGGACCCCTGGACCGGGGCCCGCTGGAACCCCTCGAAGCTGCTGCTCGACCCGTACGCGCGCGCGGTCGACGCGGCCGAGGGCAACGACTACGGCGCGCTGCCGCCGCAGGTGTACGGGCACGTACGGGACTGGCCGCAGCAGCAGGTGGCCGACACGGTCCGCGACGAGCGGGACTCGGCGCCGTACGTCCCCAAGGGCGTCGTCGTCCATGACGACGACGACTGGGCCGACGACCGGCGCCCGAAGACGCCGTGGGCGGACTCGGTCATCTACGAGCTGCACGTGCGCGGCTTCACCCAGCGGCACCCGGGCGTCCCCGAGGAGCTGCGCGGCACGTACGCGGGTCTGGCGCACCCGGCGGCGCTCGACCACCTCACCGGCCTCGGGGTGACGGCGGTGGAGCTGCTGCCGGTGCACCAGTTCGCCCACGAGGACCATCTGCTGCGCCGGGGCCTGCGCAACTACTGGGGCTACAACTCGATCGGCTACTTCGCGCCGCACGCCGCCTACTCGGCGTCCGGCACGGCCGGCCAGCAGGTCGGCGAGTTCAAGCGGATGGTGCGGGCGCTGCACGCGGCGGGCGTCGAGGTCATCCTCGACGTCGTCTACAACCACACCGCCGAGGCGGGCGAGCGCGGGCCGACCCTGTCGCTGCGCGGGATCGACAACAGGGGCTATTACCGCCTCCAGCCGGACGCGCGCCGGTACGCGGACTACACGGGCTGCGGCAACACCCTGCACGTGGTGCAGCCCCAGGTGCTGCGGCTGATCACGGACTCGCTGCGGTACTGGGTGACGGAGATGGGGGTGGACGGCTTCCGCTTCGACCTCGCGGCGGCGCTGGCCCGTTCGATGCACGACGTCGACATGCTCTCCCCGTTCCTGGCCGTCATCGCCCAGGACCCGGTGCTGCGCCGGGTGAAGCTGATCGCGGAGCCGTGGGACGTGGGGCGCGGCGGGTACCAGGTCGGGTCGTTCCCGCCGCTGTGGGCGGAGTGGAACGACCGCTACCGGGACGCGGTGCGGGACTTCTGGCGGGGCGCGCTGCCGGACGTACGCGATCTGGGCTACCGGCTGTCGGGGTCGAGCGACCTGTACGCCTGGGGCGGTCGCCGTCCGTACGCCTCGGTCAACTTCGTCACGGCGCACGACGGTTTCACCCTGCGCGACCTGGTGTCGTACGAGCGCAAGCACAACGAGGCGAACGGGGAGGGCAACCGGGACGGCACCGACGACAACCGGTCCTGGAACTGCGGGGTGGAGGGCGAGACGGACGACCCGGCGGTCAACGCCCTGCGCCGCCGCCAGCTCCGCAACCTCCTGACGACCCTGCTGGTCTCCACGGGGGTGCCGATGCTGGTGGCCGGGGACGAGATGGGGCGGACGCAGGGGGGCAACAACAACGCGTACTGCCAGGACGGGGAGGTGGGGTGGGTCGACTGGTCGCTGCTGGAGGAGCCGGGCCCGCGCGGTCTGCTCGCCCTGGCCCGCCGCCTCCTCGCGCTGCGCCACCGCCACCCCGTGCTGCGCCGGCGCGCGTTCTTCTCGGGCCGGGCACAGCGCGCGGACGGGCTGCGGGACCTGGCGTGGTTCACCGCGGGCGGGGAGGAGATGACGGAGCGGGACTGGTACGCGCCGACGGCCACGCTCGGGCTGTATCTGTCGGGCCGCGACATCCCCGGCCGCGACGCCCGGGGCGCGCCGGTGGTGGACGACAGCTTCCTGATCGTCCTGCACGCGGGCAGCCGCCCGACGAAGTTCGTGGTGCCGGGTCCGCCGTGGGGCGAGGGTTACGAGGTCCTGGTGGACACCGCGGC
>NZ_JBJHPC010000880.1:0-1989 GCF_045257485.1 Streptomyces sp. YS-3
ACGTAGAGGCAGGCGCCGGTCCGGTCCGCCGCGAGCCCGTACGGGCGTACGCCCGGGGTCCACTCGGCGGGGGCCTCCGGGCGGCCGTCCCCGCCGAGGGGGATGCGCAGGACGCCGTGCGGCTCGCCGACGTACAGCCAGGTGGCGGCGGGGTGCACGGCCAACTCCGCCCGCACGGCTCCCTCGCCGTCCCGCCACGGATCCTCGTCCCGGTGCACAGCCACTCCCACGGTTGATCTTTTTCGGGATAACGAGGGGGGTGGGGGGTTGGGGGTGCGGCCTTTTGGGTCCGGTCTCTGTCTGCGGACCGGTGGTGGGTYGCTCGCGCAGTTCCCCGCGCCCCTAGGTACTTAGGGGCGCGGGGAACTGCGCGAGTCAGCCAGCACCGGTCCGCAGACGGAAGAGGGGGGGCGGGGCGTAGCCCCGTGAAGGGGCTACCAGGCGCTGATCGCGCCCAGGTCCGACTGCCAGTACGTGGCCATCGCCTGCGCGTCCACCACCCCCACCGGCTTCGGCAGCGACGCGTACGCCGAGCGGCCCACGGACTCCATGCCGACCGCACCCCGGAAGTACACGACGACCTGGCTCGTCATGTACGGGTCCGTGCCGTCGGGCTCCCCCTGCGTGCGCACCATCGCGTACGCCGAGTGGCCCGGGGCCAGCGAGACCACCGCCTGCGGGATGGTGTCCTTGTCGACCGGGATCGGCGACTGCGCGTTGGAGAACTTGACCGCCGGGGCGTCGTAGGCGTCGCACGTCGTCTTGCCGATGTTGGTGGCCGTCAGCAGGACGTGGTTGATCGGGCGGGAGACCGGCGTCGCCGTCAGCTTGATGTTGGACCCGGTGCAGGTGACGCGCTTGGACGAGCCCGAACCCGACCCGGCGGAGCCGGACGTGGACTGGCCGCCCGAGTGCTTGCCGGTCGACTTGGCCGGCTTGGCCGTCCCCTGGCCGCCGGTGCCCGAGCCGGACCCGCCCGCCGAACCCGTGCCGCCCGTGCCGTCCGTGCTGCCCGTCGTCCCGGCCGTGTCCCCGCCGGTCGAGGGAGCCGGCGTGGAGGCGGGCGCCGAGGCGGCCGGCTTGGACGCCTTGTCCGCCGCCTTCGGCGCGGGGTCGCTGCCGCAGGCGCTGAGGGACAGCGCGGCGATGAGGGCGGTGGTCGCGGCGGCGGTGATGCGGAGGTTGGTGCGCATGGTGGATCGGCTCCCCGTTGCTAGGTGCGTGAGTCGTACGTGAGTGGTGTGAGTGGTGCGTGCTGAGCTGTGTGTGGCTGGGGTCAGCTCTGAAGACTGAGGACCAGCGCGATCACGGTGGCCACCGAGGCGGCCAGCATCGCGGCGGCCATCGAGTCCGCCAGGTTGACCCGGATACGGAATCGCATTGCCTGCTCCCCCCGGTGGGCCGGTTTGGCTGGTTGCTGCACTCACCTTGCGGGCCGGTCTGCGCCGACCGCAATCAGCAAGGGACAATGGGGGAAGCTGGAACGCGGGAACACGCTCTGACCTGGGGAAACTGCCTTCCCCTGGAACGCGTTCCCGGGACGGACAGGGGAGGGAAACGGCTCGTGGCTACGGCTGAGTCCGAGGATTTCGCGGCGTTGCTCAGGGAGTTGAAGGACCGTTCGGGACGGAGTTACGGCGTCCTCGCGGGCAAGCTCCACGTGAGCACGTCGACGCTCCACCGGTACTGCAACGGCGACGCCGTGCCCAATGAGTACGCCCCAGTCGACCGGCTCGCCCGGCTCTGCGGGGCCACCCGGGAGGAGTCGGTCGAGCTCCACCGCCGCTGGATCCTGGCCGACGAGGCCCGCAGGCGCGCCCGCGCGGGGACGGCGGGGTCCGGAACCGCAACCGGGACGGGAGCGGGAACGAAGGCCGAGACGGCCCCCGCGTCCTCGGAGGAGACCGCCCCGGCCGCCGAGACCCCGGACCCGCACCCGGAACCACAGCCACGGCCGGCCCAGGTCCCGGCTTCCGCGGACGCCGACCC
>NZ_JBJHPC010000089.1:0-17903 GCF_045257485.1 Streptomyces sp. YS-3
AGCTGGAGGCGTACTTGCGCGCGTACGCGTGAGGCTTCGATGGGGGAGGCGGCGCTGCCCGCGCGTCGGCGGACGGAGCCTCCGCGGGTCTATCCGGCGGACGCGGACGCCGCCCCGCGCGGCTGTGCGGCCAGTTCCATGACCTCGTCCAGCACATCCCGGGAGCGCAGCAGATCCGCGATGAGCCGGTCGATCCGGCGGCGCTCCTCCGCGAGTTCGGCGACCAGCCGTTCCGTCGCCCGCGCCGAAGGACCGCCGTCCGCGTCCCGCATGCAGGGCAACAGGGCGGCGATCTTGGCGCTGTTGAGGCCCGCGGCGTACAGGGCCTGGATGCGGATGACCCGGTCGACCGCCCACTCGCCGAACTCGCGGTGGCCGCCGGGAGTCCGCTCGGCGGTCAGCAGGCCCTGCTTCTCGTAGTAACGCAACGAGCGTTCACTCACGCCCGTACGGTGGGCAAGCTCTCCGACCCGCATGTTTCCCCCTGTCCGCGACGGGATCGCCCCGTGCCTCTTGAACCTGACACCGGTGTCAACTTCTACCGTACGGGCATGACGCAGACAGCGCAGACTTCGCAGACAACAGTGACCTCCGCCCTCTTCACCCCCGCCCGCCTCGGCCCGCTGGACCTGCCGAACCGCCTGGTCATGGCACCGCTCACGCGCAACCGGGCCGGTGCCGACGGTGTTCCGGGGGAGCTGATGGCCACGCAGTACGCCCAGCGCGCCTCGGCCGGGCTGATCATCGCCGAGGGCACCACACCGAACGCCGTGGGACAGACCTACCCCAACATCCCCGGGATCCACAGCGCCGCACAGATCGCGGGCTGGAGGAGGGTCACCGACGCGGTACGTGCCGCAGGCGGCAGGATGTTCCTCCAACTCCAGCACGGGGGACGGGTGGGCCACCCAGACAACAGCGGGCTCACGCCGGTGGCCCCGTCGCCGACAGCGCTGCCCGAGACGATCCACACCCCCACCGGACGCAGGCCCGCCGTGGTGCCCCGCGCCATGACCGTCGCGGACATCCACGCCACCGTCGCCGACTTCGCCCAGGCGGCCCGCAACGCGGTGGACGCGGGCTTCGCCGGGGTCGAGGTGCACGCCGCCAACGGAATGCTCCTGCACCAGTTCATGGCCGAGAACACCAACCGGCGGGATGACGCCTACGGCGGTTCGGTGTCCCGCCGCGTCCGCTTCGCGGTCGAGGTGACGCGGGCCGTGGCCGACGCGATCGGAGCGGACCGTACGGGGCTGCGGATCTCACCGGCGAACACGGTCAACGGGATCGAGGAGGGCGACACCGAAGCGGTCTACACCGAGCTCATGGCCGCCCTGGCGGACCTCGACCTCGCCTATCTCCACCTGGAGTCGGCCGACCCGGAGCAGCCGGTCTTCGCCCTCGTCCGCGGCACCTGGCGAGGCACGCTGATGGCCAACCCGAACCTCGGCTGGCCCGCCCCCCTGCCCGCCGACGGCGGACGGAACGCGGCCGAGCGCCTGTTGGCGGCGGGCGCCGACGTGATCGCGCTGGGCCGCGCCTTCCTCGCCAACCCCGACCTGGTCGAGCGCCTGCGCAGCGGCGCGCCCCTGAACGAGGTGCGGGACAAGTACACGATGTACGTGGGCGGGCCGACCGGTTACACCGATTACCCCACCTGGGGCGAGACGGTTGGCTCGGTCCTCGGGTCGGAGCGGGCGGCTTGACGGGCTGTCGGTCAGGCGCCCATCCCATTCAACGGCCGGTCGAGCCGTCGATCAGTTCACGCAGGATGTCCGCGTGGCCCGCGTGGCGGCCGGTCTCCTCGATCATATGGGTCAGCGCCCATCGAAGGCTGGGGCCCGGGCGCCCCGGCACCGATCGGGGGACCGGCGCGCCGGGGTCGGCGCACCCGTCGAGAACGTCGTTCGCGCGCTCGACCGTCTCCCGGTAGCGGGTCACGACGTCCGCCGCACTCTCCGCCGGGGGCGCCCGGAACGTCGACGGCCAGTCGGTGATGTCCTCCCCGAGGAACATCGAGCGCTCGACGTACGTCAGATGGTTGAGCAGACCGAGCAGGTTGGTGCCCGACGGCACCGCTGCTGTCCGCACCTGCGGCTCGGGTGCCCCGTCGGCCTTCGCGGCGACCGACGTCCGCAGATAGTCGAGGAAGCCGCGCAGGACCTCGATCTCACCGCTCCCGGTCCGGGGCGGAGGGGTGTCCCGATGGTGGCCGCGGCGTGGTGTGCCGGCCATGGTGGTCTCCTTTGCGTCGCCGGACCGTGACGTGTCGGCGGAATGTGGTGCCGGGATGTGGTGCCGGATCTTCGCGTCACGCGGTGCGGCGGATGAGCAGGACGTGGTCGGTGACCTCGGCAGTGCGCCCGCCCGGGCCGGTGGCGATCCGGCGGGCCGCGTCGGCCCGCTCGACCGTCCATGTGTGCGGGGCCAGTTCGACCTCTGCGGCGACTTCCCGCGGACTCGGGTACCGCGTCTGGGGGTCCTGGTTCCACGACCACGGCGCGGCAGAGCCGTGGTCGACCACCAGCAGCCGTCCGCCGGGGCGTACCGCGTGTGCGGCCGAGCGCAGGACGGCCGCCCGGTCCAGGACGTGGGGAGTATGCAGGTAGTGGGCGGAGACGAGGTCGAACGCGCCGGGCGGGAACGACGTGTGCAGGTCGTACCGTACGGCTGTGAGGCGGTCGCCGAGACCGTGTGCGTCGGCGAGGTCGCTGAGCCGCTCGACCGCCACGGCCGAGATGTCCGTGGCGGTGACCCGCCACCCCTGGGCGGCGAGCCACAGGGCGTCGCCGCCTTCGCCGCAGCCGAGATCCAGGGCGTCCCCGGGCACCAGCCCCGTCGCCGTCTCGGTGAGGCGGACATTGGGGCGCGGATGGCTCGCCGCCGGGCGGCCCGCGTACACGCCGTCCCAGAACGCGAGCGCGTCATCGGTGTTCATCAAGACTCCTCAAGCGTCGGTAGGCGCTCAGTGTCGGCAGGGGAGGGGCGACCTGGCACGGAATCTTGCCGTAATGGCAAGGTGGGGCCATGGACGCAAGGACGGACGAGGACGTACTCGACGCGGTGGGGCCGCGGCTGCGTGTGCTGCGCCGAGCCCGCGGCATCACCCTCGCCGACCTCGCGGCGAGGACCGGCGTCTCGGAGAGCACCCTGTCCCGGCTGGAGAGCGGACAGCGCCGGCCGACCCTGGAGCTGCTGCTCCCGCTCGCCAGGATCTACGGCGTCCCGCTGGACGACCTGGTCGGAGCCCCGCGCACCGGCGACCCCCGGATCCACCTCAAGCCGGTCAGCCGGTTCGGGATGACCTTCGTGCCCCTGTCCCGGCGGCCCGGCGGGGTCCACGCCTTCAAGATGATCATCCCCGCCCGGCCGCAGCCGCTGGAACCGGCTCCGCAGACCCATGAGGGCTTCGAATGGCTCTACGTACTCAGCGGACGTCTGCGGCTCGTGACGGGGGAGCGCGATCTGACGCTGCCGCCCGGTGAGGCGGCCGAGTTCGACACGTCGTCGCCCCACTGGCTGGGCAGCGCCGACGGTGGCGCGGTCGAACTGCTCATCCTGTTCGGCCCGCAGGGGCTGCGGGCACACGTACGTACCGACCCCGATCCGCCGCCCCGGCCCGGGGCGCGGTCAGCGCCGGGCCAGCGCGGCGTTCGCCCTCGTCAGCAGCGGGATGAGGACGTAGGCGGCGACGGGGACGACTATCACGGTGAGTATCAACGTCCGCAGCAGGAGCGGCAGATGGGCCGTGGCCGGGCCGATCAGGGCGAGGACGAGGGTGATGGTCGGGTAGACGGCCAGCCAGGTGATCACGGCGCGGCGGTGGATGGACGGAGCGGCGGCGGGCTGGCGCGCGGACATGAATCCTCCTGGTCGGGGCCGGAGAGTTGATCTCCAACCATCAGGTGGGAGTCTGGTATGTGCCCGGCTCTCCTGTCCAACCATTCGGTGGGCGCCGGTTGGCGTCCGGTTGGTGGCTGGTTGGTGGCCGGTCGGGGCCGTGGCACGGCCGGGAACACGGTAAGAACCGGACAACGAACGGCCCCCGCAGGAGTCTGTGCCGCCGCGCGTGCGCAGGGCGGTATCGAGGACGCGTCAGCCATTCCGGGCGACGGCCCGGCCATGTTCCGGGGTGTGCGTGGCCCACCGCCGTCGACCATGAGCACCGTGGGTGTACGAGCAGGAGTCTCCCGGGAGGGCAGCTCATGGCGTACACGTACTTCGACACCGCAGGTCTACCGCAGGAAGAGCAGTTCACCTGGTGGCGCGAGGCCGTCGGCCGGGGCGTGGCACCGGTGCACATCACCAGCGACGCCGACCGCTTCGAAGGGAGTATCGGCGCCCTGCCCCTGGGGCGCCTGCACCTCACCACGATGCGTTTCCCCGAACTGTGCTCCGAGCGGACGTCCGCACTCGTGCGCCAGGGCGATCCGGAGAGCTACGAACTCGCGCTCATCCTCGGCGGGTCCATGGCCGTCTCCCAAGGGCGCAGCCAGGCCCGGCTCGGTCCGGGCGACTTCGCGATGTGGTCGTCCTCGTCCCCGTACCGGGGTGTGGCAGGCTGCGAACCGGGGGACGGGGGCTCGCGGGCGATCGTGCTGAACCTGCCGAGAGCGCTGATTCCCGTGCCCGAGTCCAGGCTCCGCGGTGTGCTCGCGCACACGTTGTCCGCCGGGAACGGTATGGGCCGCATACTCGCCCACTACCTGGTCGCCGTGGCGGGAGAGGCCCGGGAGCTGACCGAGCAGGACTGTGCCCGGCTCGGGGTGACCAGCCTGGACCTGGCCGCCGGATTCCTGGCGGAACGGGCCGACGCGGCGGCGCGCCTGCCGACGGAGACCCGCCGCCGGCTCCTCCTGGCCCGTATCGACCTCTTCCTTCAGGACAACCTGGCCGATCCCCGACTCGATCCGGCAGCCGTCGCCGCCCACCACCACATCTCGCTACGGCAGTTGCACCACCTCTTCCGCGACCACCACGAGACGGTGGCCGCCTCGATCCGCCGTCGACGGCTGGAGGGATGCCACACCGACCTGGCCGACCCGGCTCTGCGGCACATGTCCGTGCGTGACATCGCCCTGCGGTGGGGGTTGGGCGGCCCCGAGAGTTTCAGCCGGGCCTTCCGCGCCACCTACGGTGTGCCGCCGGGCGAGCACCGGCGTGCCGCCCTCGGGCCGGGGCCGCTCTGAACGCCGCGCCGGCCGTGCGCCGCGCGGCGGCCCGGCACCGAGTCCGGCCGCGCCGATCACGATTCGTACAACTGCCGCGTCGGCCGCTATGGTTCCAGGTCACGACCGCACCCCGTTCGATCCATGGGCCGGTCAGGGCTCTGCCGCGGACGGTGGCACCTCCACGTCCGCGGTGCCGGTCTCTGCCTGCTCGGGCTCTGGAACACGGGGGCGATCACGGCGGGGTCAGCCGGGCCCCGGCCGACGGGTCAGGAGGAACGAGTGGCACAGATCATCGCCGAGGTCTCAAGGACGTTCAACGAGTTCCTGCTTTTGCCGAACCGGACTCGGACCGACACCTCGGCCGCGACCGTCGAGCTGCGCGCGCCGCTGGTGCGGCACATCGCAGGCGAGGCACCGGCGATCGAGCTGCTCTCGCCGTTCACCTCCGCGATCATGCAGGCCGTCAGCACACCCGAGCTCGCGATCGCCCTCGCGCGCAACGGCGGTCTCAGCTTCCTGCATCACAACCAGCCGATCGAGGACCAGGCCGCGGCGGTCCGCCAGGTGAAGAACTTCAAGGCCGGTTTCGTCACCAGCGACACCAACGTCCGGCCCGACGACAGCCTGGGCCGTCTGGTCGACGTCATGCGCCGCACCGGCCACAGCACCGCCGCGGTCACCCACGACGGGACCGCCACCGGCCGCCTGCTCGGACTGGTGACCTCCCGGGACTTCCACCCCCAGCGCCACGACCTGGACGGCCCCGTCAGCGGCCGGATGACCGCGGTCGCCGACCTCGCCCACGCCGGGCCCGACCTCACGCTCTCCGAGGCCAACGCGCGGCTGTGGGACGAACGGCTGGACTGCCTCCCGGTGCTGGACACCGAGGGGCGTCTGCAGTATCTGGTGTTCCGCTCCGACTACGCGGACAACAAGCGTTTCCCGAACCAGCTCGTGGACGCGGCCAAGCGGCTGCGCGTGGGCGCGGGCATCAACACGCACGACTACCAGGAGCGCGTCCCGGCCCTGCT
The DNA here is from genome assembly GCF_045257485.1 of Streptomyces sp. YS-3. NCBI lineage: Bacteria > Bacillati > Actinomycetota > Actinomycetes > Kitasatosporales > Streptomycetaceae > Streptomyces > Streptomyces sp. YS-3. The sequence goes on from NZ_JBJHPC010000089.1 coordinate 6,203, forward strand.
TGAGGCGGGTGCGGACGTGCTGTGCTTCGACTCCTCCGACGGCTACAGCGACTGGCAGGCGCAGGCTCTGACCTGGGTGAAGAAGCACTACCCGGAGATCCCGGTCGGCGGCGGGAACGTGGTCGACGGCGAGGCGTTCACCTTCCTCGCCGAGGCGGGCGCGGACTTCGTCAAGGTCGGTGTGGGCGGTGGCTCCATCTGCATCACCCGCGACCAGAAGGGCATCGGCCGCGGTCAGGCCAGCGCGGTCCTGGACGTCGCCGCGGCCCGGGACGCGTTTCTTGAGCGCACCGGTGAGTACGTACCGGTCTGCTCCGACGGCGGGCTGGTGCACGACTACCACGTGGCCCTGGCGCTGGCGATGGGAGCCGACTTCGTCATGATGGGGCGGTACTTCGCGCGCTTCGACCAGGCGGCCGGCGCGAAGCTGCCCACCCGCGACGGCTTCGTGAAGGAGTACTGGGGCGAGGGCTCCAACCGGGCCCGCAACTGGCAGCGTTATGGCCAGGGAGGCGGCCAGGGGCTGGTCTTCGAGGAGGGCGTGGACGGATACGTACCGTACGCCGGCGACCTCGACGAAGGGCTCGCCCTGACCGTTGCCAAGCTCAGAACGACGATGGTCTCGTGCGGCTCCAGGACCCTGCCGGAGTTCCGGTCCACGGCCCGGCTGACCCTCGTCTCGGACCAGAGCTTCCAGGAGAGCCACGCCAACGTCACCCTGCGGGACACTCCGGTGGCCGTCTCCTGACGCACGCCGACACGAGCCGTCGGACGGCAGGGCCGTCGGTTGCGACGCACACGACGACCTGGCCGTCCGGCTTGGTGCCATGCCGCCGGGGCCGGTGCCGACACCGCCGAGTTGTTCGGCAGCAGCGGCGGCGCGGTGACCGGGCTCGCGCCGGTCACCCGGCAGCCCGGACAAATCCGCACGCTGGTCGCCCACGAGCCGCCGCTCCTTGAGCTGCTGCCCGATGCCGCCGCACAGCGTGCCGCGACCGACGACATCATCGCGACCTTCCACCGGGAGAGGGCGGGCGGAGTCCGCGCAACTCGGGTGCAGCGGTGGCGAGTCGGCGGGTGAGTCAGAACCAGTGCAGGCAGTGCGGGGCGCGTTCGGCGCGGAACAGGGCGTCGGCGAGGGCGGCGGCGCCCGGGTGGTGGGCGCGGATGTGTCCGGCTCGTACGAGCGTGCTCGGGGCGGTGCCGCCGAGGTAGACCGAGCCCAGATCGCTGACGTCCAGCGACAGGTCGGGCTCCCGGTCCGTCGGGACGCACTCGGCCTTGCCGTCCCGGACGGTCAGCAGATAGCGGCCGTGCTCGCCGAGGAAGGAGTCGTCGACGTCGAGGACGAGCTCGCCGTCGGTGAGGTAGCCGCGCGCGCTCAGCGCCTGCGGGACGTCCAGCAGCCGCACCCACAGCCAGTCGGTGTCGTCGCTCACCCGGCCCGCGCGGAAGTCCGCCAACTGCCAGCGCAGCGGGTGCTCGGGCGGGAAGTGCTTGAACACGACCTCACCGACCAGGTCGTGGCCGAGGAGGAACCGGGCCAGGGCCGTGAAGACCGCGTCGTCGGTGGCGATGGTCTCGTCGACCGTCAGGGTGTCGGGTTCGGCGAGTGTGTAGCTGGCGTACCCGTCCGGTACGCCCTCGGCGTCCCGGTGCACGGCCACGTAGCGCCGTGCCGAAGAGACCGGAGGCTGCCCCGCGCCCAGGGCCCACCAGCGGTGCGGTCGTGACAGCGCGCCGGGCTGTGTGCGCCGGTACCGGTCGTAGACCGCTTCCAGGATCTCGCCGCAGTCGGCCCGCCTCAGCAGCTCTACCGAGCCCGTGTCCGAGCCCGTGCCCGAGCCGGTGCCCGTCCCGGCCGCCGGGGCGCCGGTCGTCGCCTGCGCCCGGGGCAGGGCGAGCGCGGCCTTGTGGCGGGGCACGGTCAGCCGCCGCGTGTAGGTCGCCGGACCGTAGCCGAACCTGCGGTAGATCACGGCTTCGGAGGCCAGCAGCACCGAGAGGGCTTCCCCCTGGGCCCGCAGGTCCGTGAGCTGATGCCGCATCATCGCGCTGAGCACACCCCGGCGTCGGTGCGAGGGCAGGACGCCGACCGCGGTCACCCCGGCGGCCGGGACGAGGTTCTCGCCGGGGAGAGTGAGCTCGAAGGAGTACGCACCGGCGGTTCCGACCCGCTGCCCCTCCGGCGTCACCGCGAACAGACCCCGGTCCATTTCGAGCGCCGACCACCAGGCGCCGCCGCCTTCGGCCGGGGGTTCCGGGAAGCGCGCGAACGCGGCGAAGAGGGTATCGACGAAGACGTCGAAGTCCTGGTCGGTGGTGGAACGTATCTCCATCGCTGCCGCGCCTCTCCGGGATGCCGACACCGCGCCGCGCGGTGTCCCGCCACAGTGCAACGCCGACTCCGGGGCCGGTCAAGCGAATTAGCCGTGCTGGACGGTCCCGGACCAGGGCTTCGGTGATGCTCGGTGCCCCGCTCGGCTGAGTGCGCAGGCGCAGGTAACTGCCCTGTCGGGGCCGGTGGGTGGGGCCGCTGGACGACGGCTCCGGCCACCGGCCCCGACCACGGTGGGGGAACGCCGAGTCGAACGGGTCGTCGAGGGTGACCTGGAGGGCGCGGGCGGCGTTGTGGTGGGTGTCCCGGCCGTCCGGCGGGGCTCGGCTCGTTCCCCTGTGCAAGGAGTTTCTCTGTGTCTTCGATGCTGAAGCTGTCCGCCACCGTTCTCGCCGCCGGTGCGGCGGTTGCCGGCGGTGCCTCGGTCGCCTCTGCGGATGCGGGCGCCCACGGTGCCGCCACGCACTCGCCCGGTGTGCTGTCGGGGAACATGGCGCAGGTCCCCGTGCACGTGCCCATCAACGTGTGCGGCAACTCCATCAATGTGATCGGGCTGCTCAACCCGGCGTTCGGGAACACCTGCGTCAACAACTGACCTGCCACCCTTGCGGCTGTTCTCCTCTCGCCCCGGCCCCAGCGGTGTCCGCCGGGGCGCGCTGCCGCTCTGCCGGCGACGAAGCGTCCGTATGTACGGAACGTGAGTGTCCGGCCCGATGTACGGACCCGATGTACGGAACGTGAGTGTGCCGGCCCGCTCGGATCTGCTGAGCGGGCCGGCGTTGTGCGCTCCGCAGCCCCACACCGCCGAGCACACACAGGACAAGCCGTCCGGGGCCGCCGCCGCGGCGTCCCAGAGGCTTCACCATTGCGGGTAACCCGTACTCCTTGGTGTAACCCGGCTGTTCCGTGGTTCCTGAGGCCGCTGGGGCTTTGTCCGCGTTGCCGCAGGTGGGCGGCCCTTCGCGACGGGCGGGCCCCGCCGGGACATGTTGGCGGCGGGCCGCCGCGGCCCTCCTGGCCACCTTCTCGGGACGTTTTCTGCGCCGAGTGTGCCGATTGCCCACTGAACTGCGATGTTCGGGGTACTCGCGGGCCATGAGAAGGGTCGGTTCCCCCGGCCCGCAGGAACGAGAGCGACGGGAGGTGACCGCCATGACGGGCACGCATCCGAGGGAAACCGGGTTCGACCACAGCCCGCGCCACTCCGGACAGGAGCCGGTGAGCGAGCTGGTGCACCGGGCTTCGCAGCAGTTGACGGAGCTGGTGCGCGGGGAAATGCGCCTGGCGCAGGCGGAGATGAAGGAGAAGGGCAAGCGCTACGGCAAGGGGGGCGGGCTCTTCGGCGGCGCCGGAGTGGTCGGCTTCCTGATGCTCCAGGCGCTGGTGGCCACCGCCATCGCGGCGCTGGCCGTCCCCCTGCCCGTGTGGGCTGCGGCGCTGATCGTGACCGCCGTACTGGCAGTGATCGCGGCCGTGCTCGCCCTGAGTGGAAAGAAGCAGGTCAGCCAGGCCGCACCGCCCGTTCCTGAGCAGGCGATCGAGAACGTGAAGGCCGACGTGGCCGAGATCAAGGAGAGCGCACAGCGATGACCCAGCGACCCCAGGACGAGTCCGCGGACGCAGGCCGCGAGGAACTGCGCGAGCACGTCGAACAGACCCGTGCCGACCTCGGCGAGACGGTCGAGGCGCTCGCTGCCAAGGCAGACGTCAAGGGCCGTGCGCAGGAGAAGGCGACCGCCGTCAAGGAACAGGCCGCGGCCAAGGCCGACGAGCTGAAGAGCAAGGCCGATGAACTGAAGACCAAGGCCGACGAGCTGAAGACCAAGGCCGTGGACATGGCCCATCAGGCGCAGGAGAAGGTGCCCGATCCGGTCAAGGACAAGGCCTCCCAGGCGGCCGAGCGGGCCCGCGCGACGGCCGCCCAGGCCGGCCGGCTCTGGCACGATACGGCCCCCGAACCCGTACAGCACAAGACCGCCCAGGGGGCGCGGATGGCCCGTGACAACCGCACCCTGCTGCTGGCAGCCGCCGGGGCGGCCGTGCTGGTGTGGCTGGCCTGCCGCCGGAAGGGGTGACCCCGATGAAGGCATCGAAAATCGTCTACAAGCCGGTGGGCCTGGCTCTCGGAGCCGTCAGCGGTCTGCTCGCGAGCGCCCTGTTCAAGCAGGCGTGGAAGGCCCTCGGGCACGACGAGGACGCCCCCGACGCCACCGACGAAGAGCGCACGTGGAGCGAAGTCGTGCTGGCCGCCGCGCTGCAGGGCGCGATCTTCGCCACGGTCAAGGCCGCCGTCGACCGCGGCGGAGCCACCGCGACCCGCCGTCTGACCGGCACCTGGCCGGGCTGACCGAGCGAACCAGGGGGTGCCGGTTCTAGGCAGACCGGCATCCCCTTCGGTATACCTGCGGACGGCTCGTCCCAAGTCTGCCGCACCGGGCCGGGGGGCGAGGGGATGCCTCACCCGAGTGGCCCACATCCGTACGCCGCCTCCCGAACCCGCCGTACGCCACGACAGGCCCCTCCACTGCCACCCGGCCCTGCGCCCACATGCGGTATCCGGTGACGCTCAACAGACTGGAGGGGGGAGCGGGCCGCCCGCTCCTCTCTCCAGAGGAGTGTCACCGTGGCCGACCGCGCTTCTTCCGCCCGACCCCCCGGCGAGATCCGGGTCGCGTCCGTGCCCGCGGGCCATGTGTACGTACGGCACTGCTCGGCGCCGGAAGGCGACGGCGTCAGGCGGCTGGCGGACCCCCGGCCCAACGGCGCGCCCAGCACGTCGGAGCGCTGGTGGCCGCCGGTCATGCTCGATCCGGACTGGGTGAGCGGCCACCACAAGGACTTCGACGTCTTCCATCTGCACTTCGGGTTCGACGCCCAGAGCCCCGCGCAGTTGTCCGCCCTCGTGGACGCGCTCCGGCGGCACGGCAAACCCCTCGTCTACACGGTGCACGACCTGCGCAACCCTCATCAGCCGGATCCCGCGATCCACGACGCGGCCCTGAACGTCATCGTTCCGGCCGCCGACCGGCTCATCACGCTCACCCCGGGCGCGGCCCGGATCATCCGTGGCCGGTGGAACCGGACGGCGACCGTCCTGCCGCACCCCCATGTGGTGGAGCTGCCGCGGCTGACCCGGCCCCGACCGGTCCGCGACCGGTTCCGGGTGGGGGTGCACGCCAAGAGCCTGCGGCCCAACATGTCCGTCCTGCCCGTCGTCCGCGTACTCGCCGACACCGTGGCCGAGCTCGCGGACGCGGAGCTCCAGGTGAACATCCACCGAGAGGTGGCGGACCCCGCCGCGCGGGCCCACGCGCCGCAACTGCTGGCGGAGCTGCGGGAGTTGGAGCGTCGCGGTCGTCTCACCCTCGCCATCCACGACTACTTCGACGACGAGCAGCTCTGGGACTACCTCGCGTCGCTCGACCTGTCCGTGCTGCCCTATCTGTTCGGCACGCACTCGGGGTGGCTGGAGGCGTGCCACGACCTGGGCACCGCGGTCGCGGCCCCGGACTGCGGGTTCTACGCGCAGCAGCGCCCCTGTCTGACGTACGGGCACACCCAGGAAGGCGGACTCGACGAGGACTCGCTGCGCAAGGCCGTGCTGCGGGCCTACGAGGAGAGGCCGGCGCCCCGGGCCACCGAGCGCCACCGTACGCGCGAACGCGTCGAACTCGCCGCCGCCCACCGGGCTCTCTACTCCCGTCTGCTCCGATGAGCACCTTGCGGGTGGCCCTCATCGCGTCGGCGCGTTTTCCCATCAAGGAGCCGTTCGCCGGCGGGCTCGAAGCGCACACCTGGGGGCTGGCGCATGCCCTGACCCGGCGCGGGCACCGGGTGGAACTCTTCGCGGCGCCCGGCTCCGACCCGGCGCTCGGGGCGCGCGAGCTGCCCGTGCGCCGGGCGGTGCTGAGCGCGGCGGCGCGCTCGGACGCCAGTATGCCGAGCACCACCTGGATGGAGGAGCACCACGCCTACCTGGGGCTCATGCTCGACCTGGCACGGGACGGCGAGCGGCGTTTCGACGTGGTGCACAACAACAGCCTGCACTATCTGCCGGTCGCGATGGCGTCGGCGCTGCGGGTCCCGGTGATCACCACACTGCACACGCCGCCCACCCCCTGGCTGGAGTCGGCCATCCAGACCCATGACGCGTGCCCCGTCGTGTTCACCGCCGTCAGCCGGTCAACGGCCTGCGCCTGGCGGCCGATGGTGCCCGAGGCGCTGGTCGTCCGCAACGGCATCGACACCGACTTCTGGACACCCGGCCCCGGTGGGACCGAACTGGCGTGGTCCGGGCGCATGGTGCCGGAGAAGGGCCCCCACCTGGCCATCCGGGCGGCCCGCGCGGCCGGGGTGCGGCTGCGGCTGGCGGGACCGGTCTCGGACGAGCGGTACTTCGAGGAAGAGGTCGCGCCCCTGCTCGACGACGGCGCCGCCGAGTACGTCGGCCACCTCGACCGCACGGATCTCGTCGAACTGCTGGGCACGTCGGCCGCCGCCCTGGTGACACCGGGCTGGGACGAACCGTACGGTCTGGTGGTCGCCGAGGCGCTGGCCTGCGGCACGCCCGTCTGCGGCTTCGACCGCGGCGCGCTGGCGGAGATCCTCACCCCGGACTGCGGTCTGCTGGCACCACCGGGGGACGTCGAGGCCCTGGCGGAGCTCATTCCGCGGGCGATGCGGCTCGACCGCCGTGCCGCCCGCGCCAGAGCCGAGCGGTTCTGCTCGCTTGAGCACACCGCCGACGCCTACACCACGCTGTACGAGGCGGTGACGCGGTGATCGGCTACTACGTCCACCACCAGGGCCGCGGCCACCTGCACCGGGCGCAGTGCGTCGCGGCCCGGGTGGCGGAGCCGGTCACCGTCCTGTCCTCGCTGCCCCGCCCCGGAACCTGGCGCGGGCCGTGGGTCTCGCTGCCGCCGGACACCACCGACGAGCCCGTCGACCACACGGCCCGAGGGCGACTGCACTGGGTACCGCTGCACCACCGCGGCCATCGCGAACGCATGGGGATCATCGCCGAGTGGATCAGGGCGGAGCACCCCGCGCTGTTCGTGAGCGACGTATCGGTGGAGGCCGCCACCCTGGCGCGGCTCATGGGAATCCCCGTCGTCGTCGCGGCCATGCGCGGCGACCGCCGGGACGAGGCCCACCGTCTGGGCTACGACCTCGCGGACGCCCTCCTCGCCCCCTGGCCCGGCTCCCTGCCCGAACCGGGCTGGCCCTCGCACTGGTACGCCAAGACCGTGCACACCGGAAGCATCTCCCGCTACGACCGCCGGCCCCGCCCGCCGGCCGACGGCGACCGGGCACGGGCCCGCGACGAGGTCGTCGTGATGCTCGGTGCCGGCGGCGCCGACGTCACCGCCGCGCACCTGCGGGAAGCGGCCCGGGCCACCCCCGGCTGGTCCTGGACCGTCCTCGGCGGCCCCGGGGCGCCCTGGATCGAGGACCCCTGGCCGGTGCTGTGCCGCGCGAGCGTCGTCGTCACCCACGCCGGGCAGAACGCCATCGCGGAGTGCGCCGCGGCGCGCGTGCCCGCCGTCGTCATCCCGCAGGACCGGCCGTACGGGGAACAGCACGCCACCGCCCGGGCGCTGCGCGCGGCGGATCTGGCGAGCGTGCGGGAGACCTGGCCGACCGCCGGGGAATGGCCGGCCCTGCTCGCCGAGGCGGTCGCCCGTCCCGGGCGCTGGGCCCACTGGTGTCCCGGCGACGGCGCCGAGCGGGCCGCACGCCTGCTCACCGAGCTGGCCGCCCGCTCGGGGAGGCAGGCCGCTTGCGTACCGCGGTGATCACCCTGGCCGCCGGCCGCCACACCCACCTGCTCCTCCAGCAGGACGGGCTCGCCCGGGGCACGCGCACCCCGGACCGGTATGTGATCGTCTCCATGGCCGATCCGGCAATCGCGCCGCTCACCGCGGACCGCGAGCCCGCGCCCGACGTGATCACCCTGCCGCTGGCGGACGGACGTCTGCCCCTGGCCGCGGCCCGTAACGCCGGGGCGGCGCGCGCCCTGGAAGACGGCGCGGACCTGCTGGTCTTCCTCGACGTGGACTGCGTACCCGGCCCCACGCTGCTGGCCGCCTACGCCGGCGCCGCCGAGGACGGAGCCCTGCTGTGCGGCACGGTCGCCTATCTGCCGCCCCCGCCACCGGAGGGCTACGACCTGGCCGTACTGGCCGACTTGGCGCCGCCCCATCCGGCGCGTCCGGCCCCCGCCGACGGGGAGCTCCGGCGCGGGGGAGACCCGCGGCTGTTCTGGTCGTTGTCGTTCGCCCTCACCGCCCGTACCTGGAAGCGGATCGGGGGCTTCTGCGAGTCCTACACCGGCTACGGGGGCGAGGACACGGACTTCGCCGCCGCGGCGGCCGGGCGCGGGGTGGACCTGTGGTGGGTGGGCGGCGCCCCCGCGTACCACCAGCACCACCCGACGCACGAGCCGCCTGTCCAGCACCTGGACGACATCCTCCGTAACGGGGCGCTCTACAAACGGCGTTGGGGAACGTGGCCCATGCTGGGCTGGCTGCGCGCGTTCGAGGCGCGGGGACTGGCCGTGTACGACCCCGGCGCCGACGCGTGGCACAAAAGGTGAGGAGCCACCGGCCCGGCCGTATACGGCGTGCGGCGCCGGACGCCGGGCACGGGGACCCGTATGCCCAGCGCCGGACCGACGGCATCCGACACGAGCGCGACCCCCGGCACGACCACCGGGTGCGGCCCGGCGCCCGGGAATCCGGCAGATGCCAGAGGACCCCCGCGGATGCGGGTGACAACCGCCGGTGGCCCGTTTGAGGCCGGCCGTCCACCGGTCATGGCTGAGGTGTCCTGACGACCGTCCCTGGGAGAGACCATGACGACAGAGCACCCCACCCCGGACTCCGGCACCGGCGGCCTGCCGGGCAGTCCGGGGCCCGTGTCGCCGCCGCTGGCCGAGCCGACCCGGCCCGCCGAGCCGCTGCCGCCCAAGGCCGACCAGCAGGGGCCGGAAACCGTGAGCGCGACGGGCCAGGCCACGGGGGCGGATCCGGCGCGCACGGCGCAGAGCGGTGCTTACCTCACGACGGCTCAGGGGACCCGGCTGTACGACAGCGACCACTCCCTGAAGGCCGGGCCGCGGGGTCCGGTCCTCATCCAGGACCACCATCTGCGGGAGAAGATCACCCACTTCGACCATGAGCGCATTCCGGAGCGGGTGGTCCACGCGCGCGGGGCCGCCGCGCACGGCGTCTTCCAGGGCTACGGCACCGCCACCGAGGTGTGCCGGGCGGCCTTCCTGGCGAAGGACGTGGAGACACCGGTGTTCGTCCGCTTCTCCACCGTCCTCGGGTCCCGGGGGTCGGCCGACACCGTACGGGACACCCGGGGGTTCGCGACGAAGTTCTACACCGACGAGGGCACCTTCGACCTCGTCGGCAACAACATCCCGGTGTTCTTCATCCAGGACGCGATCAAGTTCCCGGACGTCGTGCACGCCGCCAAACCCCACCCCGACCGCGAGATCCCGCAGGCCCAGAGCGCCCACGACACGTTCTGGGACTTCGTTTCCCTGCACACCGAGGCCACCCACCACGCGCTGTGGAACATGTCCGACCGCGGAATCCCGCGCTCCTACCGGATGATGGAGGGCTTCGGGGTCCACACCTTCCGCCTGGTCGACACCGGCGGCAAGAGCGTGCTGGTGAAGTTCCACTGGAAGCCGAAGCTGGGTGTGCACTCCCTGGTCTGGGAGGAGGCGCAGCTCATCAACGGGATGGACCCGGACTTCCACCGGCGTGACCTGTTCGACGCGATCGAGGCGGGTGCCTTCCCGCAGTGGGAGCTCGGCATCCAGGTCTTCCCCGACACCCCCGACCAGACCTTCGAGGGAATCGACCTGCTCGACCCCACCAAGATCGTTCCGGAGGAGCTCGCCCCGGTCCAGCCCATCGGTTTGATGACGCTGAACGCCAACACCAAGAACTTCTTCGCCGAGACCGAGCAGGTCGCCTTCCACCCCGGCCACCTGGTCCCGGGAATCGACGTCACCGACGACCCGCTGCTCGCCGGCCGGCTCTTCTCCTACCTCGACACGCAGATCAGCCGGCTCGGCGGTCCGAACTTCGCGCAGATCCCGATCAACCGGCCGCACGTACCCGTCAACGACATGCTCCGGGACGGCATGCACCAGACCGCCGTGCACACCGGGGTCGCACCGTACCGGCCCAACAGCCTGGACGGCGGCTGCCCCTTCCTCGCGGGACCCGACGCGGGCGCCTACGTGGAGACCCCGGTCCGTATCCCGGAGACGAGCAAGGTCCGCGAGGCACCCGCCTCCTTCGCCGACCACTTCACCCAGCCGCGGCTCTTCTGGCTCAGCATGAGCGCCCCGGAACGCGAGCACATCATCGCCGCCTACACCTTCGAACTGAACAAGTGCTTCGAACAGGCCGTCAAGGAACGCGCCTTGCAGGTGCTGGCCAACATCGACACGCAGTTGTGCGAGAAGGTCGCCGAGGGGCTCGGCCTGTCCGCGCCCGGGGCCACCGTTCCGCTCGCCGCCGCCACCGCGAGCCCGGCCCTGTCCCAGCTGGGAAAGACCTGGCCGACGGACGGGCGGGTGGTCGGTATCGTCGCCGATGCCACCGCCGACCTGGACAGCGTGCGCACCGTGCGGCAGGCCGTTCTGGCCGCGGGCATGGTCCCCCTCGTCATCGCGCCGGCCGGAGGCGTCCTGGGCGCCGGCGGTGAGCCCGTGGCCGTCCAGCGGACCTTCGCCACCGCCCGCTCGGTCGAGTACGACGCGCTCCTGTTCGCCGGAACGCCCCGGCCGGGCTCCGACGCCTACGGCGCACGGGACGCCAAGGCCGGCACTCCCGCGCCCCAGGGACCGGACCCGCGTGTGCTGTTGCTGCTCACCGAGGCGTACCGGCACGGCAAGGCGATCGGCGGCTGGAACGATGCCCGGGGCCTGTTCGAGGCCTCCGGCATCGGCACGGACGAGGCCGGGGTCGTGGTGAGTGACAACGGGCAGGCCGCCGTGGAGAAGATCGTCGAGGCGCTGGCCGAACACCGCGCCTGGGACAGGTTCCCGGCCGCTGTCTGAGCGCGCGACGGCGTGTGCCCGTACAGCCGCACAGGCGCGCGGGCACACGCCGCGTCCCCCCCCGCCCGTACCACCACGCGGGAACACGCCGATGCGCGTGCGCACCCTTCTTCGTACGACTCCTCGCAGCACCAGGCGGTACGCACAGGCATACATGCGCTCATCGGGGTACCTGATGCGTATTCCAGCCATGACAACCCGACGGCGGACCGAACGGGCCTGCGCGTGGTGCACGACGCCGGCGGCGCGCGGTCCGCCGGTGCGGCCCCGAGGCG
>NZ_JBJHPC010000881.1:0-1986 GCF_045257485.1 Streptomyces sp. YS-3
GGCCGGGGACATCATCACCCGGCTCGGGGAGACCGACATCGGCACGATCACCTCCCTGTCGGAGGCACTGGCCACCGCCAAGCCCGGCCAGACCGTCCAGGTGACCTACAGCCGCGGCGGATCGGTGAAGACCACGACGGTCACCCTCGGCGAGATCTGAGACGGCGGGGGCGGGGCGGCGGCAGCCGGGAGCCTGGACGGCCGGAGCSGGGAGCCCGCACGGCCGGATCCGGAGCCGGGACGGCGGGCTCGGACGGCCGGAGCCGGGAGGCCGCACGGCCGGAACCGGGGCGGCCGGAGCCGGGAGCCCACACGGTCGGAGCCGGGACGGCCGGAACCGGGATGGCGGGAGCCGGGAGCCCGCACGGTCGGAGCCGGGACGGCGGGCCGGGACGGCGGGAGCCGGGAGCCCGCATGGCCGGATCCGGGGCGGCCGGAGCCGGGAGCCCACACGGCCGGATCTGGGGCGGCCGGAGCGGGGAGCCCGCACGGCCGGAACCGGGCGGCGGAGCCGGGAGCCCGCACGGTCGGATCCGGGACGCCTCCCGGTACACGGGACCGGCACACGGCCCGGTACACCGGCCCCGCGCGCGGCGGCGCCCGCGGACCGGGGAGGTCCGCGGGCGCCGCCCCGTGCCGTCAGTCCGCGTCGGCCTGCAGGCTCATCGGGCCGTAGATCTTCTTGCCGTCGTCGAAGAGGTGCACCTGGTCGGCCCCGCCCTCCAGCAGGTCCTTCCAGACCTCACCGATCCAGGACTCCGCGTCGCCCTGGGTCGTGAACTCCTCCGGTGCCACCGCCGGCTCGACCTCCGTCCCGTCGGACTTCTCGAATCGCCACGTCCACGCCATGTCCGCCTCCCGGGTCACGTTGCTGCCCGCAGCGTATCCGGGCGCGCACCGCCCGCGGTGACGCGGGAGGATCGTCTTCGTGGAACTGACTCTCCTCGGCACCGGCGCCCCCGACGGGCTGCCGCGCCCCGACTGCCCCTGCGCCGCGTGCGCCTCGGCCCGCGGTGACCAGGCGCGCGCCGCGACCGCCCTGCTCGTCGACGGCGCCCTGCTGCTCGATCTGACCCCCGGGGCGGCGCTGGCCGCCGCCCGGTCCGGGCACTCGCTCACGGGCGTACGGCAGGTCCTGCTCACCCATCCGCACGACGGGCCCGCGGTGGAGCTGCCGCCCGGGCTGCCCTCGGCCGGGCGGGTGCCGGACGGCCGGGTCCTGACGCTGATCAGCGGGCACCGGGTGCGGGCCGTGCCGATGGACGCCCCGGGCACGGGGTACGAGGTGACCTCGCCCGAGGGCGAGCGGCTGCTGTACCTGCCGCCCGGCGGGGCGCCGTCGGGGATGGCCGGGGCCCCGCACCCGTACGACATGGTGGTCTGCGACGTGCTGGGGCGGCCGGACGCGCTTGCCCGGCTGCGGGCGGCGGGCGCGGTGGGGGCCGCCACGGACGTGATCGCCGCGCACATCGGCCACGACGTGCCCCCCGGGCGCGAGTTGCGCCGCCGGCTGGCGGCGGCCGGGGCGCGGGCGGTGCCGGACGGGTCGACGCTGATCGTCGGGGAGTACCACGCGGTGCCCGATCTGCCGCGCCGCACCCTGGTGCTGGGCGGGGCGCGCTCGGGCAAGTCGGTGGAGGCCGAACGCCGTCTGGAGGCCTTCCCCGAGGTGGTGTACGTGGCGACGGGCGGCACCCGGGAGGGCGACCCGGAGTGGGCGGCCCGGGTCGGCCTGCACCGCGACCGGCGGCCGGGCGCCTGGCGTACGGAGGAGACCTGCGAGCTGGTGCCGCTGCTGGCCTCCGAGGGCCCCGCGCTGCTCGTGGACTGTCTGTCGCTGTGGCTGACCGACGCCATGGACCGGGCCGGGGCGTGGGAGGAGGAGAAGCTGCCGGGGGCGGTGCGCGAGCGGGTGGCCGAGCTGGTCGCGGCGGTGCGGGCGACGCAGCGGACCGTGGTGTTCGTCAGCAACGAGGTGGGGTCGGG
>NZ_JBJHPC010000882.1:0-1983 GCF_045257485.1 Streptomyces sp. YS-3
CTCCCGGCGGACCGGGGACGCAGTCGCAGCGCCACATGGCCGCCCCGGAACGTACGGGACACCACCTCGCAGCTGAGCCCCCGCTCCGCCGGGAGCAGGACGACGCCCGCGGGCCGCACCAGCAGCCGTACCGCCCCCTGCGCGGACCCGGCCGGCACCGGCACCTCCCCCCACTCCGTGGACGCCACCTCGCCCGACACCGTCGCCCCCACCACGTTCTCGAAGCCGAGGAAGCGCGCCACGAACTCCGAGGCGGGCCGCTGCCAGACCTCCAGCGGCGTACCGCTCTGCGCGATGCGCCCGTCGCGCATCACCACCACCCGGTCCGCGAGGGCGAACGCCTCGCCCTGGTCGTGCGTGACGGCCAGCACGGTCGTCCCCAACCGGCCGAACAGCGAGCGCAGTTCGACGACGAGCCGTTCCCGCAGCGTACGGTCGAGCTGGCCCAGCGGCTCGTCGAGCATCAGCAGGCGGGGCTCGGGGGCCAGCGCCCGGGCGAGGGCGACGCGCTGCTGCTCGCCGCCGGAGAGCGATCCGACCGCCCGCCGCGCCGCGCCCGGCAGCCCCACGAGCTCCAGCAGCTCCGCGACCCGCTCGGCCCGCCGCCCGCGCGGCACCCCGCGCATCCGCAGCCCGAAGGACACGTTCCCCGCCACGTCCCGCTGCGGGAACAGCTGGTGGTCCTGGAACATCAGGCCCAGCCCCCGCCGGTGCACCGGCACCCCGGCCTGGTCCGCGCCGCCGAGCAGTACCCGCCCCGCGTCGGCGGGCTGCAGGCCCGCCACCACCCGCAGCAGCGTGGACTTGCCGCTGCCGCTGGGCCCGAGCACGCACACCGTCTCGTGGTCGGCGACCTCCAGGTCGACCGCGTCGAGCGCGGCCCGCTCGCCGAACCGGACCGTCACCCCGTCGAGCTTGAGCATCAGAATTCTCCGGTCCGGTCCGTACGGACACGTTCGAGGAGCAGCAGGGACACCGCGCACACCACCATCAGGATCGTGCTGAGCGCCATCGCCTGGCCGTAGTTGAGGTCCCCGGCCCGGCCCAGCAGCCGGGCCACCGCGACCGGGAGGGTGGGGCGGTCGGGGCGGGCGATGAAGACGGTCGCGCCGAACTCGCCGAGGGAGACCGCGAAGGCGAATCCGGCCGCGATCAGCAGCGCCCGCCGCACCAGCGGCAGGTCCACCTCCCGCCACACCCGCCACGGGGACGCGCCGAGCACGGCCGCCGCCTCGCGCAGCCGTCCGTCGACCGCGCGCAGTACGGGAAGCATGGTCCGTACGACGAACGGCACGCCGACCAGTGCCTGGGCCAGCGGCACCAGGATCCAGGAGGTGCGCAGATCCAGCGGCGGCCGGTCCAGGGTGATCAGGAAGCCGAAGCCGACGGTGACGGCGGAGACGCCGAGCGGCAGCATCAGCAGCGCGTCGAAGCCGCGGACCAGACGGCCGCCGCGCCGGGTGAGGGCGGCGGCGGCGAGGCCTCCGACCACCACGGCGATACCGGTCGCGGCCAGTGCGTACTGCACCGAGTTCCCCACCGCCTCCAGCGGCGGCACCAGGAACGTTCCGCCGTCCCCGACCGACTGCAGGGAGCGGAAGTAGCCGAAGCCGTAGCCGTCGGGGGTGTCCAGGGAGCGGGCGACGAGCACGCCGAGCGGGAGCAGGATCAGCAGGGCCACCACGGCGAGCACCGCCGCGAGCAGCGTCCACTGTCCCGCGCCGCGCGGGCGGCGGGCGGTGTGCGCCGGGTCGACGAGCTTCAGGGCGCTCTCGCGCCGCCGTACGGTCCAGGCGTGCACGGCGAGCACCGCGCCGACCGCGGCGAACTGGACGAGGGTGAGGACGGCGGCGGTCGGCAGGTCGAGGAGGTCGGCGGTCTGGCGGTAGATCTCCACTTCGAGGGTGGAGAAGGTGGGGCCGCCGAGGATCTGGACGACGCCGAAGGAGGTGAAGGTGAAGAGGAAGACCATGAGGGCGGCGG
>NZ_JBJHPC010000883.1:0-1980 GCF_045257485.1 Streptomyces sp. YS-3
TCCCCGGGGCGCCGAATCCGGGCGCGGGGGCGGCCTGCGCGGGCGGTGCGAAGCTCGGGGCGGCGCCCTGCGGCTGCTGCGGCGGCGCGGGCTCCTCCTCGGCGACCTCGCCGCCGAAGTTCTTCAGCAGTGCCTCCAGGCCGCCGTCGAAGCCCTGGCCGACGGCGGCGAAGCGCCAGACGTCCTTCAGATAGAAGTCGCCCAGCATCACCGCGCGCTCGGTGCTGAACTCGGCGCCCGTGAACGAGTATCTGGCGACCTCGTCGCCGCCGGCCACCACTCTGATGTACCCGGGGCCGACCTGGGACATCTGTCCCGCGCCGTCGATCGTCGCGGTGAACG
The DNA here is from genome assembly GCF_045257485.1 of Streptomyces sp. YS-3. Classification (NCBI taxonomy): domain Bacteria; kingdom Bacillati; phylum Actinomycetota; class Actinomycetes; order Kitasatosporales; family Streptomycetaceae; genus Streptomyces; species Streptomyces sp. YS-3. The sequence continues at coordinate 343 of NZ_JBJHPC010000883.1, forward strand.
ACAGCTTGTGGATGTGGGCCGGGACGCGGTCCAGGGTGACGCGGAACGACTCGGTGTCACCGGCCTGGGCGCCCAGCAGCTGGACGGACTCCTCGGGCGACTTGGGCTGGTTGAAGAAGATGAAGTACCGGTCGTCGGACAGCTGCTCGTCGGCGTCGAGACCGAAGCAGCTGATGTCGAAGGTCAGCCCTGGGGCGCCGATCTGCACGCCCACATACAGGTCCGTCCCCGGAGTCAGGTCACTGATCTTGGCCTTGTGGCCGCGTTGGAATTCCCTGGCCATGCGTAACGACCGTCCCCCATCCCGAGTGTGATTGGTCGCGCCAGGCTAACGGCTGCCTGCGACAATCACCCAAGCCGGGAGGCACCGGTACGCATTCGGTACACGACGGCCGAGGTCACTCTCCGCGAGCGGCGGGCAGATGCGGCAGCCGGTCGGCGGCCACCACCCCTTCGAGGTATCCCCGCGCGCGTTCGGTACGGGGATAGGCCTCCAGCAGCCGCCAGAAACGCGGTCCGTGGCCCGGCACCAGCAGATGCGCCAGCTCATGGACCAGGACGTAGTCCACGACGTACTCGGGCATGCCCTGGAGCCGGTGCGAGAGGCGGATGCTGCCCTCGGCCGGGGTGCACGAGCCCCAGCGGGTGTTCTGGTTGGTCACCCAGCGCACCGAGGCGGGACGCGCGCGACCCTCGAAGTACAGATCGGACAGGCGCTCGGCACGCTCGGTCAGCTCCGCGTCGCCCAGCATCCGCTTGCTCTCCTGGGCCGCGAGCTTGTCCAGCATCACGCTCACCCAGCGCTGCTCCTCGGCCTCGGACATCCGGGCCGGGATCAGCACGATGGTGCGGTCGCCCTCGCGGTAGGCGGAGACCGTCCTGCTGCGCCGGGCGCTTCTGCGCACCTCGACCGCGCTCGTCGCATGACCGCGGGGCGGCGGACTTGTCGGACTGCGGGGCGGGCTTCCGGCACTCTGCAGTGGGTCGGCGGGCACGCCCCGACGTTACCCGCTGTCAGTGGGGGAAGTCCCGCCTCCGGATGGGTTCGCCCATGATCCATTCGGCGCTTGCACCATTAGTACGACTAACGCCCGTGCCTGTGGACAACTTTCCGCACGCGTCCGGCGCAGCGGGCATTCTGGCAGCGGATCGCACGACGGACACGACCGGGCGGGGCGGCGGCCGAAAGGTCCGCGCCCGGCCATGTGCACGCGCAACGACGGGGGATTTGAAATGCATCCGATGCTGAAGCCGGCGCTGCGCCGGGCATGGCGGGACCGGCAGACCGTGCAGTTCGGGGTGACTCCGGCGCGTGCGGTGGTGCTCTCGCCGGTGGACACGGCGACGGGCAGCTTCCTGGAGCTCCTGGACGGCACCCGCGGCCTGCCGCTGCTCTACGAGGAGGCGAGGGCGGCGGACCTCTCGCCCGGCCAAGTGGACGCGCTGGTGGAGCGGTTGACCGAGGCCGGGGTGGTCGACGACCCCACGGCGGGCGGCCCCGCGGCGCGGGCGGCCCGCGAACGGACCGAGGCGTTCGACCGGACCAGGGCCGACCTGGCCTCGCTCTGCCTGGTCCACCCGGAACCGGGCGGCGGCGCCCGGCGGCTGGCGGCCCGCAGGTCCCTGCGGGTGCAGGTC
>NZ_JBJHPC010000884.1:0-1975 GCF_045257485.1 Streptomyces sp. YS-3
CCCGCCTGGGACTCCCTCCTCGCCAAACTCATCGTCACCGGCGCCACCCGCGAACAAGCCCTCCAGCGCGCCGCCCGCGCCCTGGAAGAGTTCCAGGTCGAGGGCATGGCCACCGCCATCCCCTTCCACCGCGCGGTCGTCAAGGACCCCGCCTCCGCCCCCGAACTCACCGGCTCCCCCGACCCCTTCACCGTCCACACCCGCTGGATCGAGACCGAATTCGTCAACACCGTCCCGGCGTTCGTCCCCCCGGCGGCCGAGGGCGACGACGAGGCGGCCACCGAACGGGAGTCCGTGGTGGTCGAGGTCGGCGGGAAGCGGCTGGAGGTCTCGCTGCCCTCCTCGCTCGGGATGACCCTGGCCCGCACCGGCCTCGCCGCCGGCGCCAAGCCCAAGCGCCGCGACAAGAAGAAGACGGGATCGGCCATTTCGGGTGACGCGCTGGCGTCCCCGATGCAGGGCACGATCGTCAAGGTCGCCGTCGAAGAGGGCCAGGAAGTCAAGGAAGGCGACCTCATCGTCGTCCTCGAAGCCATGAAGATGGAACAGCCCCTCAACGCCCACCGCTCCGGCACCGTCAAGGATCTCGCGGCTGCGGTAGGCGCGTCCGTCACATCCGGCGCCACCATCTGCGAAATCAAGGGCTGAGGAGCCTATCGATGCTGAAGGAAGTCAAGCGCCTCGATCGGGTGGTCATTCGTTTTGCGGGTGATTCGGGTGACGGTATGCAGCTTACGGGTGACCGGTTCACGTCGGAGACTGCCTCGTTCGGTAATGATCTGTCGACGTTGCCGAACTTTCCCGCGGAGATCCGTGCGCCTGCCGGGACGCTGCCGGGGGTGTCGAGTTTCCAGCTGCACTTCGCCGACCACGACATCCTCACCCCTGGTGACGCCCCCAACGTCCTGGTCGCCATGAACCCCGCCGCCCTCAAAGCGAACCTGGCGGACGTGCCGCGCGGCGCGGACATCATCGTCAACACCGATGAGTTCACCAAACGCCCCATGGCCAAGGTCGGCTACCACACCTCTCCCTTGGAGGACGGGTCGCTGGACGCCTACCAGGTCCATCCCGTGCCCCTGACCACGCTGACGGTGGAAGCCCTCAAAGACTTCGGCCTGCCCCGCAAGGAGGCCGAGCGGTCGAAGAACATGTTCGCGCTCGGCCTGCTCAGCTGGATGTATCACCGCCCCACCGAAGCAACGGAGGCGTTCCTGCGGCGGAAGTTCGCCGCGAAGCCGGAGATCGCCGAGGCGAATGTGGCGGCGTTCCGGGCGGGCTGGAACTTCGGGGAGACCACCGAGGACTTCGCCGTCTCCTACGAAGTCGCCCCCGCCACCCAGGCCTTTCCCGCCGGGACCTACCGCAACATCTCCGGCAACCTCGCCCTGGCCTACGGCCTCATCGCCGCGTCCCGCCAGGCCGACCTGCCCCTCTACCTCGGCTCCTACCCCATCACCCCCGCCTCCGACATCCTCCACGAACTCGCCMRRCACAARAACTTCGGGGTCCGCACCTTCCAGGCCGAAGACGARATCGCCGGGATCGGCGCCGCCCTGGGCGCCGCCTTCGGCGGSTCCCTCGCCGTGACCACCACCTCCGGCCCSGGCGTGGCCCTGAAATCGGAGACCATCGGCCTGGCGGTGTCGCTGGAACTGCCGCTGCTCATCGTCGACATCCAGCGCGGCGGGCCCTCCACCGGCCTGCCCACCAAAACCGAACAGGCCGACCTCCTGCAAGCSATGTTCGGCCGCAACGGYGAAGCRCCCGTCCCCGTCATCGCCCCCCGCACSCCYGCGGACTGYTTCGAYGCGGYCCTGGACGCCGCCCGCATCGCCCTGACCTACCGCACCCCCGTCTTCCTGCTCTCCGACGGCTACCTCGCCAACGGCTCCGAACCCTGGCGCATCCCCGACACCAGTGAACTGCCCGACCTGCGCACCCAGTTCGCCACCCAGCCCAACCACCAGCTCGC
>NZ_JBJHPC010000885.1:0-1972 GCF_045257485.1 Streptomyces sp. YS-3
GCGTGCAGATCGGCCTGGCTCGCCTCGGCCCCGGCCGGGGTCACCGCACCCCGCACCCGCACCTGCCGCCCCACCGCGGGCCAGTAGAACCCGAGCGCCGCCGACGGGCAGCCGGCCAGCTGCCGCCCCTTCGCGCTGCCGGAGTGCGACCCGAACCACCACCCCGCCGCGTCCGCCCCGTGCAGCATCACGGTCCGTACGTCCGGCCGCCCCTCCCCGTCCACGGTCGCGAGCGACATCGTGTGCGGCTCGGCCTGCCCGGCGCGGCCGGCGTGCGTCAGCCACTCCTGGAAGAGCGCGACSGGCTCCTCGGGCGCGTCCTCCGGAGCGAAGCGCGGCAGCTCGGTGTCCCAGACGCGCAGGGTGTGCAGGTACTCCTGGAATTCCATGCCCAGATTGTCACCCGGCCCGCCCCAGCACCACCGTCCCCGCAGAGCAGARCCAGCCCCCCGTGCCCGAGGCGACGGCCAGCTCGGGCAGCGTGCCGTCGGACCGGCGGACCTGGCCCGGCCCCGCCTCGCCGCGCAGTTGCCGTACGGCCTCGACCAGGAGGAACAGTCCCCGCATCCCGGGATGGCAGGCGGAGAGCCCGCCGCCGTCGGTGTTGACGGGCAGTGCGCCGCCGGTGAGCAGCCGCCCCTTCTCCACGAAGGCGCCGCCTTCGCCCTTCGCGCAGAACCCGAGGTCTTCGAGAGTGACGAGGGTCATGTAGGTGAAGGCGTCGTAGATCTCCGCGAGGTCGATGTCGGCGGGGCGGACTCCGGCGCGCTCGAAGGCGGTCCGGCCGGAGACGGCGGCCGGTGAGACGGTGAAGTCGTCCCACTCGGACATGGTGGTGTGCGAGACGGCCGTGCCCGAACCCAGCACCCAGACGGGCGGTCTGAGGGTGTCGGGGACGTACTCCGCCGCCGCGAGCAGCACCGCGCAGCCGCCGTCGGAGCGGATGCAGCAGTGCAGCTTGGTGAACGGGTCGGCGATCATCGGCCCCGCCAGGACGTCGTCGACGGTGATGGGGTCGCGGAACATCGCGTCGGGGTTGGTGGCCGCGTTGGCGCGCGCCTGCACGGCGACCTCGGCGAGCTGTTCGAGGGTGGTGCCGTACTGGTGCATATGGCGGCGGGCCGCCATGGCGTACTTCGCGACGAGCGTGTGGCCGTAGGGCACCTCGAACTGCAGGGGGCCGCGCCCGCCGAAGGACAGGTTCGAGGTCCGCCGCCCGGCCCTGATGTCGGCGCGGGCGGTGGAGCCGTAGACGAGGAGTACGGCGTTGGCGTGCCCGGCGGCGATGGCGTCCACGGCGTGGGCGGCCATCACCTCCCAGGTGGCGCCGCCGACCGAAGTGGAGTCGACCCAGGCCGGCTTCAGCCCCAGGTACTCGGCCACCTCGACCGGGGCGAGCGTCCCGAGGCCCGCGGACCCGAACCCGTCGACGGCGCCCCGCTCCAGCCCGGAGTCGGCGAGCGCCCGGCGGGCGGCCTGGGCGTGCAGGGCGTACGGGGTGGCGTCGTCGACGCGGCCGGTGTCCGAGAGGGCGACGCCGACGATGGCCACGGGGCGGGAGGACCGGGCGAGGGCTGCCATGAATCTGACGGTACATCAGATTCCATGGTCCCCGTCCGGCTTCCGGGTGAAATCCCTCGCTGCTGCCCCACCCCGGGCCCAGGGTGCCGGGGAAGGGGTGGGGCGGCGGGAACTGATGTACCGTCAGATCCCGGTGTTGCCCCGTCCCCGGGAGGAGAAGCCCACTCATGGACCCCGAGCTCACCCCCGAGCAGCAGGAGATCCGCCGCACCCTCCGCACCCTCCTCGCCAAGCGCTGCGGCCCCGACGACGTCAGGGCCGCGACCCTCACCGCACCCGGGTACGACGACGCCCTGTGGCGGCGGCTCGCCGGTGAGCTGGGGCTGCCGGGGCTCGCGGTGCCGGAGGCCTACGGCGGGGCCGCAGCGCTTGGCGAGGAGGGTGCGGAGGG
>NZ_JBJHPC010000886.1:0-1970 GCF_045257485.1 Streptomyces sp. YS-3
ACCCCCGGCCGCCCGCTGGGGGTACGCGGTGCCCGGTGGCAGGCTCCTGGGCACCCCGCTCGTCCAGGGCGCGGTCCTGGTCGTGCCCGGCGCCGCGCTCACCGGCGTCGACCTGCGCACCGGCCGTCAGCTGTGGCACCGCCCCGAACTGGCCGGTGTCGCCCAGCTCCAGCCGGCGGGCGCGGATCCGGCGGTGGCGTTCGGCGTCGGCCCCACCGAGTTCACCTGGTTCGCGGTGGCGGACGGCGCGGTCCGCCAGAAGGTGGCGTACGCCCGGCTCGCACCCGGCATGGGCACTCCCGAGGTCCGCGCGCACGACGGCACGACGGTGTGGTTCACCGCCACGGCCGGCAAGGACACCGCGCTGTACGCCTACGACATCGCCACCCGCGCCGTCCTGTGGCGGCGCCCGCTGGGCCGGGGCGAGACCTTCGAGTGGACGGACTTCGCCGGTGGCCGGCTGATCTCGCGGCGCCCGGCGGCGAGCCCGCCCAAGGGCGCCAGGCAGGTGCTCGCGGAGTTCTTCGCGGTCGACCCGAAGACCGGCAAGGACCTGTGGTCGCGCTCGTACGGGGCGGTGCTGCCCACCGACAACGCGGTGCTCTCGCCCGACGGCGTGCTGCTCACCACGGCGGGCGGCGGCCTCCAGGCGTACGACCTGGAGACGGCGAAGCCGCGCTGGCAGCGCGCCCGGGGCACGACGCTCTACGGAACCCCCCTGGTGGACAAGGGAGTCGTGTACGCGCCCGACAACGGCACGAGGATCGCCGCGGTCGCGGCGGCCGACGGCCGGGAGGTGTGGGTCGGGTCCACGGACCTGGCCCCGGCGGGCGCGGTGGAGACCCACGCGCTGGCGAGCGCGTCCGGCCGTACGGTCCTGGCGCTCGACCCGTTCCAGGTGACCGCGCTGGACGCGGCGAGCGGCGAGCGGCTGTGGAAGTTCCAGGACGCGGGCGCCAAGGAGCAGTCGGCGGACCGGGGAGGCTACCGGGCGGTGGCGGCGGGCGCGGACGCGGCGGTGGTGTGGCACGGGGCGACGCTGTACGCGCTGCCGGTGCGCTAGGGCGGCCCGGGCGAGATCCGGAGCCCCTCGGAGTCATCCGTGGCCACCCGTAGCCGTACCGGGCCGGATCGGCAAGCGCCCGCACCGGGGTTCGGCCGTACGGGGGGAGTATTCGCACCATTCACCCGGCTCGGCGCGCACCCCGCCGGATCACCGTGCCACCATCCGACCGGAGGTGAGCACGTGTCAGAAAGATCCCTGCGTACGGTGTGTACGGCGGCGGCCGTCGCGGCGGCGCTCGTGTCGGCGGTCCCCACGGCGCAGGCCGCGCCCACTCCGCCCCGGAGTCCGGTGACCGGTCTGCTGACGCAGATGCAGACGCTGTACCGGCAGGCCGAGGAGGCCTCCGAGGCGTACAACGCGGCCGAGGAGCAGCTGAAGCTGCGCGCGGCGGACGAGAAGAAGGTGGCGGCCGGGCTGACCAGGGCGCGGATCGCGCTGGCCCGCAGCCGCGAGGCGGCGGGGCGCCTGGCCCGGGAGCAGTACCAGGGCCGCAGTGAACTCTCCACGTACATGCGGCTGTTGCTGGCGCGTGATCCGCAGGGCGCACTCGACCAGGGCCATCTGATGCGGCGCGCCACGGACGAGCGCCGTGTCGCGCTGGCGCGGCTCGCCCGCACGGAGAAGCAGGCGGACTCGCTCGCCCGGGAGGCGCGCAGGGCGCTGGACGAGCAGGCGACGCTGGCCGCGCGCCAACGCCGGGCGCGGGACGAGGTACGGGCGCGCCTGGCGGACGTGGAGGGCCTGCTGGCGTCGCTGAGCGAGGAGCAGTTGGCCGAGCTCTCCGCGCTGGAGCGGGAGGGCACGGCGAAGGCGCAGCGGGACCTGCTGGCGACGGGGGCGCTGAGCGGGGTACGGGCGCCGTCGCCGGAGGGCGAGGAGGCGGTGCGGTACGCGGTGGGGCAGG
>NZ_JBJHPC010000887.1:0-1968 GCF_045257485.1 Streptomyces sp. YS-3
CACCCTCGGCGCGCTCCACCCCGGCCTTGCCGACCCCAACCCGAACCGGGCCAAGGCCCAGGACATCGCCGACCGCATCCGCCGGGCGCTCACAGCCGCCCGCGAGGCCGACGAACACTTCAGTACGGCCCTGAGCAGGCTGAAGGCCGAGCCCGGCCTGGACGTCACCGAGGCGACCTGGAAGGACGCGGCCTCGGACCTGGCCGCGGTGCGCAAGCTCTCCGGCGACCGCCTGAAGAAGACCATCCCGACGAACGCCTCCCCCGCCGAACGCCACGACTGGTGGACCCACCTGTCCCAGGCCCAGCGCGACGAATACCTCACCCTGTGCCCGGACGTCCTCGGTAACCTGGACGGCATCCCGGCCCTCGCCCGCGACGAGGCCAACCGCGACAACCTGCAGATGCTGATCGGCAAGCTGTCGGGCGAGGACAACGAGGCGGCGCGGGCGAAGCTCGCGGGGTTGCGGTCGATCGACGAGCAGCTCCAGGCGGCGCCGGAGCCGGGCGTCCCGCCCATGTACCTGCTAGGGATCGGCGACCAGGGCAACGGGCGCGCCATCGTATCGTACGGCAATCCCGACACGGCGAAGAACGTCGCCGCGTACGTTCCGGGGCTTGGCACCAGTCTCGACAAGCACTTCGCCGAGAGCGACCTGAAGCGGGCGCGGGAGACCGCACTCGGTGCCAGGGAAGCGGACCCCGACCATCCCATCGCTTCGATGGTCTGGCTCGGGTATGACGCTCCTCAGCTGCCCGCCGAACAGCCCTTGGCCAATGCCGCCGTCATGATCGACTACCACGCCAACATGGGCGCCACCGCGTACAACGGGTTCATGGCAGGCATCTCCGCCACGCACGAGACGGGCGACCCGCACGTCACCGCCATCGGTCACTCCTACGGCTCGCTCACCGTCGGCCTCGCCGCACAACGGCACGGTGGCATCCCCGGGGCCGACGACATCATCCTCGTGGGCAGCCCGGGCACGGAGGCGAAGACCGCCGACGAGCTCGGAGTCGGACGGGACCACGTGTTTGTCGGCGCCGCCAAGAACGACATCGTGACCCAGCTGCCCAGCAAGAGCGAAGCCACCGGAATCCTGGCCGGGGGCTTTATCGGGGGACCTGGCGGTGCGCACATCGGCCACAAGATCGGTCACGCTCTGAACAACGTCCCCGACGAGCGCTACTTCGGTGCCGACCCGGCGAGCCGCGAGTTCGGCGCCAGGCGCTTCGCGACGGGGGACGGGCCGCTGCTCGTCAGCCCCGACGCGGATACGGTCGACAAGATCAAGCACCTGAAGAATCCGACGGACCTGGGCGCACACTCCAACTACTTCGATCCGGACGCCGATCCCACGTCGGCCAGGAACATCGCGCGAATCGTGGTGGGCAAGGTAAACGACATCACCACTCAGGAGCCCCGATGAAGTCCCTCCGTCGCGCTGTCGCCGCACTGCTGCTCCTCACGACAGCTGTCGGTTGCGGTGGGCTCCCGGACAGCAGCACCACGGAAAGGAAGAAACCGACCATGGACATGAGTCAAGGTGCCGAGCAGGCCGATGCGATCCTCCAGCAAACCTTGCGGAGCATCAGGCCGCCGCTGCGCTGGAACCACGGCCCCTCGAACGACATCGCGTGCAGCAACATCCTGGGCAAGGGCACCGGGACCGGCACGGTCAAACGCCGTATCGCCATCCTGACCAAAGTGTCCGCCGAGCGACGGGGCAACCTGCTCGGGGCAGTCGAGCGCAGTTGGAAGGCCCACGGGTACAAGATCATCAGCGTGAACCCGAGTAAGGACATGCCCGCCATCGACGCCACGACGCCGGACGAATTCAGCGTTTCAGTGCAGGTCGGTGCCACTGGCCAGTTCATCTTCTCCGCCGGGACTCCCTGCCTCACCCAGACCAGCAATATCCCCAAGCCCGCCACCACCCCCAACACCCCGCAGCGCGACGTCCCCTAC
>NZ_JBJHPC010000888.1:0-1932 GCF_045257485.1 Streptomyces sp. YS-3
GGGCGTACGGACCGAAGGCGACGGCCCACCGGCCGGGGCCCTGCGGCCGGGCGGTGACCGTCACGTCCACGGCCGGGATGGCGTTGACCCACTTCTCCAGCCGGACGTCGTGCACGGCGACGGCCCGCTGCCCGGGCGCGGCCCGCTCGGCGGCGGCCATCAGGTGGTGCAGGACGGTGGTGGCCGGGACGACCGGGTGCCGGTCGGCGGGTTCGGGCCAGCCCGGCCGCTGCGGGAAGAAGCAGTGGTCCAGGAGGTAGGGCATGGCGTCGGTCGAGACGCGCAGCCGGGTGCGGTGCTCGGCGGGCGGCGCGGCGGCCGGAATACGGGCCGCCGGCGGTGTGTCCGCCGCCGCCAGTACGGCGGTGACGCTGTCCGCCGTCTCCCGCAGCAGCGCGTCCAGCTCGGCGGCGACGGGGTGACGGCGGATGACCGCCTCCCCCAGCCCGGGTGCGGGTCCGGGGCGTTCGCCGTCCGCTTCCGTACGAGGACGCAGCTCGGCGCGCAACTCCTCCAGGCGGCGGGGGTCCAGCGGGACCAGCGCGGCGGTGAGGTCGAGGGGGACCGGGGCGGAGGCCGGGCGCGGCCGGTCCGGCGCGGTTGCGCGGGGCGGACCGTCCGTCCGGCGGGGCCGCAGCGCGTACCCCTCCGCCCACAGTCCCGTCTCCACCCGCAGCAGCTGTGCCAGTCCGCCGCGCCGGGGCGAGTTGGCGGAGAGGGTGAGGTGGTCGCGGGTCTTGAGGGTGTCGTCGATCAGGGAGGTGAGCCGGCCGGTACCGGCCTGGACGAAGGCGCGGAAGCCCGCCGCGTACAGCGCCTCGACGAGCGGGCGGAACCGCACCGGCTCCAGGAGGTGGCGGACGAACAGGGCGCGGACCGCGTCGGGGTCGGCCGGGAACGGGGCCGCCGTGGTGCCGGACCAGACCGGGACCCGCTGCGGAAGGATCTCCGCCGTGTCCACGCCCCGCTTCATGGGGCCGAGGTAGGGGGCGAGCATCGGGGTGTGGAAGCCGGAGCGGAAGGGGAGCACCTGGCAGAGCACGCGTTCGGCCCGGAGCTTGGCGGCGAACTCCTCGACGGGCTGCTCGGGTCCGCACACCATCGACTGGCTGGGCGAGTTGTCGTGCGAGAGGACCAGCTCGGGCCAGTCGGCGAGCGCGCGGTCCACCACGGCCGCCGGTGCGCCGACCGCCGCGAACGCCAGGCCCGGCACCCGTAGCGAGTCGGGGTCGAAGGAGGCGAAGAAGTCGTCGGCCTTGTCGGCGGCGAACATCCCGCCCGCGATCATCGCGGTCCACTCCCCCACGCTGTGCCCGGCCACCCCGTCGGGCTGGACGCCGAGCGCGCGCAGGGCCTCGTCGAGGACCCGGCCGACGCGCAGCACACCGAGGCCGTGCCGGGCGACGTCGGTCGCCCCGGTGTACGTACGGCCGGGCAGCCGCAGCCCGTAGTGCTCGGCCACCTCGTCCACCCGGGGTGCGAACTCGGCCTCCAGACCGGGGAAGACGAACGCGACCTTGCCGCCGCCCGCCTCCCCGAGCAGCGGGCGCGGGGCGAACCAGACGTCGCCGCGGCCCCGCCACGGGCGGCCCTGGGCCACCGCGCGGCGGGCGAGGGCGAGCCGTTTCGCCGTCGGGTCGACGATGCCGAGGCGGGCGGCGGAGGGTGTGTCCGGCCCGTACGGGGTGGCCGCGCCCCGCGCGCGTACGGCCGTGTCGTCCGCGTCCAGCAGGCGCGCCAGGTCCTGCGGGGTGCCGGCGGTCAGGCGCAGCACCCGTTCCGGTTCGCGCACGGCCGTACGCGCGCGGGGCGCGGCCACCCCGTACGGGCCGGACACACCCTCCGCCGCCCGCCTCGGCATCGTCGACCCGACGGCGAAACGGCTCGCCCTCGCCCGCCGCGCGGTGGCCCAGGGCCGCCCGTGGCGGGGCC
>NZ_JBJHPC010000889.1:0-1926 GCF_045257485.1 Streptomyces sp. YS-3
CGCCCGCGCCCACCACCACGGCCTGGGCGGCCGACGACCCGGGACCGGGCCGCCTTCCCGCGCCCCGCGCGGCGCGCCCGCCCCGGGTCGTCTACGGCGGCCCCGACATCCGCCGCCCCACGGCCGTCCAGGCCATCCGGGACGCCGAGGGTGCCGCACTCGTCATCACCTCGGACCCCAGCCTCTGGGCGGAGACGAAGGACGCGCGCGCGAAGCTGGGTCCTGTGCACGTGTACGACCCAGGGCACCTCTGCGACACTCCGGCCCGGCTGCACTGGTCGCCGACGAGCGGCTGCGAGGACGCGGAAGTGGCGGCGTCGCGCGCGACCGCGCTGCTCGCACCCGTACGGCCGCAGGCCCGGATCGACGCCGCCATGGCCGACACCGCGGAGACCCTGCTGCGGTGCTGGCTGCACGCGGCGGCACTGGACAGCCGGGACGGCAAGGCGGTCAAACAGATGCACCGCTGGGCCCAGGGCGCGGGTGCCCACGAGGCCGTACGCATACTCCGCACCCACCCCAAGGCGATGAGCGGCGCGGCGGGCCTGCTGGAGTCGGCACTGACCGCTCACCCCGAACGCCGTGAGATCGCTCAGGAGCTGACGGCGCGTGCGCTCGCCGCGCTCTCCTCGATCCACATCCGCGAGGCCTGCACACCGAATCGAGCGGATTCGCTCGCGTTGGAATCATTCGCCGCGGAAGGGGGCACCCTTTACGTGGTGGGTGAAGCCATCGAGGATCCGCGGTCCCGCCCGGCCGCGATGCCCCTGCTGACAGCCCTCGCCTCAGACGTGGTCGAGCACGGCCGCCGCATGGCCGAACGGTCATCCGACGGTCGGCTCGACCCACCAATGTCGCTGGTCCTGGACGACGTGGCGGCGGTCGCCCCGCTGCCCCGGCTGCCCGAGCTCCTGTCGGCCGGCCAGGACCTTGGCCTGCCGACCCTGGCCCTGCTCCGCTCGGCGGAACAGGCCCGGGCCCGCTGGACGGAAACACTGACGCCCTAACCCTGGCGGTCGCGGCGCCCGGCGGGTGGCGCTACGGGCGCGTGAACTCCATCTCGGCCTCGTACGCTTCGACCGGCTGCCCGGCGGGCGCGGGAACGGTCTTCCCCGTCCGTACGAACCCGAACTTCCGGTAGAAGCCCTCGGCCCGCTCGTTCTGGTTGTGCACATAGAGCCGTACGCGCTCCAGGCGCGGCTGCTCCAGGGACCAGGCCCACTCCAGCGCGGCCTCGAAGAGCCTGTCGGTGAGCCCGATGCCCCGGAACTCGGGGCGTACGAAGACGCCGACGAGATGCCCCTGGGTGGCGTCGATCTCCACCCCGAAGAAGTCCGTGTTCCCGGCCTGCTCAACCAGGACGACGACGGATCCGGCCCAACTGCCGTCCGGGCCCTCGGCCACGAACTGCCGGCCGCCGGGAGCGTCGCCGGACACGCCGGCCGTCCGCTCCTCCCAGAAGGAGTCGGGCCGGGCGACGGCCTCTTCGGCGGTCTCAAGGAAGGCAATGGGGGCGGCGGGGTCGGCCAGCCCGGCCATACGGAGGTCCTTGGCCTTGCGCCATTCATCGGCCCGTACCGGGCGTATCACGTGATCCATGGCGTGATCCTGCCATGAAACGCAGAAAAGCCCCGCACCATTAATCCTTACGGATCATGGTGCGGGGCTTCCCGCAATGATTGTTCGGCGGCGTCCTACTCTCCCACAGGGTCCCCCCTGCAGTACCATCGGCGCTGAAAGGCTTAGCTTCCGGGTTCGGAATGTAACCGGGCGTTTCCCTAACGCTATGACCACCGAAACACTATGAAAATTTGAACGCTGGCATTGACACAGCTGTTCGTTATTTCAGAACTAACACAGTGGACGCGAGCAACTGAGGACAAGCCCTCGGCCTATTAGTACCAGTCAGCTCCACCCCTTACGAGG
>NZ_JBJHPC010000890.1:0-1918 GCF_045257485.1 Streptomyces sp. YS-3
CCCCCCGGCCGCTCCGCGGCCCCCGCAGTTCTCCATCCGAAAGGGCAGACCCCGTGCTGACCGTCGACTTCTCCCGCTTCCCGCTCGCCCCGGGCGACCGCGTGCTCGACCTGGGCTGCGGCGCGGGCCGGCACGCCTTCGAGTGCTACCGGCGCGGTGCGCGGGTCGTGGCGCTGGACCAGAACGGCGAGGAGATCCGCGAGGTCGCCAAGTGGTTCGCGGCGATGAAGGAGGCGGGTGAGGCGCCCGAGGGGGCGACCGCCACCGCGATGGAGGGCGACGCGCTCAACCTGCCCTTCCCCGACGCGTCTTTCGACGTCGTGATCATCTCCGAGGTCATGGAGCACATCCCGGACGACAAGGGTGTGCTCGCCGAGATGGTCCGCGTCCTCAAGCCGGGCGGCCGGATCGCGGTCACCGTGCCGCGCTACGGGCCGGAGAAGGTCTGCTGGGCGCTGTCCGACGCGTACCACGAGGTCGAGGGCGGCCACATCCGCATCTACAAGGCGGACGAACTGCTCGGCAAGATGCGCGAGGCGGGCCTGAAGCCGTACGGCACGCACCACGCGCACGCGCTGCACTCGCCGTACTGGTGGCTCAAGTGCGCGTTCGGCGTCGACAACGACAAGGCGTTGCCGGTGCGGGCGTACCACAAGCTGCTCGTCTGGGACATCATGAAGAAGCCGCTGGTGACGCGGCTGGCGGAGCAGGCGCTCAACCCGGTCGTGGGCAAGAGCTTCGTGGCGTACGCGACGAAGCCGCACCTCGCCCCGGTGGACGCCGGGGTCCCGCTCGCCCCCGCGGGCAAGGCCGGCGCCAAGTGACCTCACCGGAGCGGACCGAGCACCTGGTCCTGCCGGGGGTCCTCACCGCCGCGCAGGCCGCCACGACCGTCGCCGGCATCCTGGCCGCGCAGCGCGAGGACGGCGCCATACCGTGGTTCCGCGGGCACCATCTGGACCCCTGGGACCACACCGAGGCCGCGATGGCCCTGGACGCGGCGGGCGAGCACGAGGCGGCGGGGCGCGCCTACGCGTGGCTGGCGCGGCACCAGAACGACGACGGGTCCTGGTACGCGGCGTACCACGACGGGGACCACACGCAGGTCACCGACCGGGGGCGGGAGACCAACTTCGTCGCGTACGTGGCGGTGGGGGTCTGGCACCACTACCTCGCCACCGGCGACGACACCTTCCTCGACCGGATGTGGCCGGTGGTGTACGCGGCGGTGGAGTTCGTGCTGCGGCTCCAGCAGCCCGGCGGGCAGATCGGCTGGAAGCGCGAGGAGGACGGCTCGCCCGTCACCGACGCGCTGCTCACCGGCAGCTCCTCGATCCACCAGGCGCTGCGGTGCGCGCTGGCGATCGCCGAGCAGCGGGAGGAGCCGCAGCCGGACTGGGAGCTGGCCACGGGCGCGCTCGCGCACGCGGTGGCCCGCCATCCCGAGCGCTTCCTCGACAAGTCGCGCTACTCGATGGACTGGTACTACCCCGTCCTCGGGGGCGCGGTGACCGGCGCGGACGCGAAGGCGCGCATCGAGGCGCGGTGGGACGACTTCGTGGTGCCCGGCCTCGGGGTGCGCTGCGTCCTGCCCAACCCGTGGGTGACGGGCGGCGAGAGCTGCGAACTGGCGCTCGCGCTGTGGGTGGTGGGCGAGTCGGACCGCGCCCTGGAGATCCTCCAGTCCATCCAGCACCTGCGGGCCGGGGACGGCCTGTACTGGACGGGGTACGTCTTCGAGGGCAACCGGGCGGTGTGGCCGGAGGAGCTGACGACGTGGACGGCGGGGTCGCTGCTGCTGGCGGTGGCGGCGCTGGGTGGTGACGAGGCGACGGCGGCGGTCTTCGCGGGCGACCGCCTGCCCCGGGGCCTGGCCCCGGACTGCTGCGGCTCCCCCACCCCGCCCGCTCGCTGAGCC
>NZ_JBJHPC010000090.1:0-17732 GCF_045257485.1 Streptomyces sp. YS-3
GACCGGGGCGGGCGGCCTCGCCGGGGCCGCATTACCTGGGCGGTAAGCAAGGGCTCAGATACGAGCTGTGTGGTCTGCCCTCCCGCCTTGGCGGGAGGGGGCTGGCAGTCCATAGAAGTCCATGGGGGACCACCTGATGTTGCATCGGGTGGCTCCCGGTTTGGCTCCCCGATGCCTGGCGTCGGCCACGCCCGGGTGGTGCAACTGGTGAGCTGAAGCGGCGGGGTTGCCGTGCACGTGAGTCGCTGAGTGGTGCCGCTGGTAGGTGGGCCGGCCGCGGTGAGGCCAAGCAGCGGCGTGGGGCAGGAAGACAAGTGAGCTGGATAGCCGGAAGAACCATGCTGACGTATCGCCGGACGTCCATGGGACGCTTGTACGCGAGCAGCGAATGGACGTGAGAGGAGCCCAAGTGTCGGAGGCCAGTCCGCGAGGAACCTACCTGGTCATCTCGGAGGCACTGCGGAACGGGATCGAAGGGGGCGAGATCATCGGCGCCCTGCCGTCTGAGGCTGATCTCATGCGCTCGTACGGTGTCGCCCGCAACACGATTCGTCGCGCCCTCAAGGTGCTCGAAGCCGAGGGCGCTGTTGAATCCGCGCCCGGGGTCGGCTGGCGCGTTGCCCGAGGAGGCGACTGCCGTTCGCTGGCGGAGCGGATGACTGACATGATCACTGAGGACTCTCTGGCGGTCGGTGACACGTATCCGTCCGAGACGAAGCTCTGCGAGCGCTTCGGGGTATCACGTACAGCGGTGCGTCGTGTGCTCGCCAACATGGAGGGGACCGGCTTGCTCGCCACCGTTCACGGCAAGGGGCGCACCGTACGCGCCCTCCCGACACCCGGTAGCCGGTCGTAGCCTTGGCCCCCATGGGACTGAATGAGTGGGCGTACTCGATCTCCGAATCGTTGCTGTCTGGCCCCCTTCCGCGCAGGTGGGCGCACTCTCTCGGAGTCGCCAAGCGTGCTCGCTCGCTGAGCCCGATCTTGGGCGACGATGCAGAGCTGTTGGAAGCGGCGGCAGTGCTGCATGACATCGGATACTCACCGAGCATTGCTGCCACCGGGTTTCACCCGCTAGACGGGGCCCGGTTCCTCCGCGACCAGGAAGGGGCGGACGAACGGGTAGTCCGTCTCGTAGCTCATCATTCCTGCGCCCTCTTGGAGGCTGAGGAGCGAGGAATCAGGCGGGAGCTTGAGAGCGAGTTTGAGCTGGAGCGTCCCGGCCTCGTTGACGCGTTGCTGTTCTGCGACATGACGACCACGCCGGACGGCACGAACACCACGCCGGCCGAACGGCTGGACGAGATCGTCCAGCGATACGGCACCGACACGATCGTGGGTCGCTTCATCCAACGTGCGGCGCCAGAGATCTACGCAGCCGCTGGCCGAGTTGAGGACCGCCTGGCTAAGGCGGCTACCGAAGATCAGCCGATGTAGGGCTCACGGCGTGAGTCGTCGAGTCCGTGCCGGATGCGCAGACGCATGGACGGATGGATGTTCAGGTCGTTGAGGTCCGCCGGGTCAACCCAGCGGACCTCTTTTGACTCGCTGCTCGTGCGCAACGATCCGCTGGTCGGGTGGGCGCGAAAGCAGATCGAGAACTGCTGCCGTACCTCTCCGTCGTCGTACGCCAGGACATGCTCAGGGTTCGTGTAGAGCCCGACGATGCTGTCGACCTGGACAGTGATGCCCGTCTCCTCCAACACCTCCCGTACGACCGTTTCCCCGATGCTTTCGCCGATGTCGTGGCCACCCCCAGGGAGGGCCCATAGGTCATTGTCGGTCTTGTGGATGATCAGCAGTCGTCCGGCGTCGTCCTGCACGACTGCCGTGACTGAGGGGACCACAGAATTGGCTTGAGGCGCGTTGGGATCGCGGAAGTAGTCAATTCGGCTCACGAGTACAGACCTCCGCAGTCGGTGGGTGAAGAGATTGGCCTGGCTGTCTCCCAGACCCGTTCGATGCTCTCAGCGTACGCATCGAACAGTTCGCCCCCTGGGACGCGCTGGATGTGCAACACGGGGGCCATGTACGCCCCGACCCCGTACAGATGGCCGTTGGTCAACATCTCGTCATCGGCCCGGTAGATCGAGTTGTAGAGCGTGGTGTTGTGCAGCCGGAACTCGACTCCGGGGAGCCCGAAGAGTGAGCTGTAGTTGATGAGAGCGTTCCGAATCTTGCTGGCCATGGCCGGACCGATCCCCTCATCCTCGCCACGCAAGGCCACGGCGGGGCTGTCCGGATCTCCGAGCATGAAACGGACCTGTACGCCTACCGCAGACTTCTCCTTGACGACTCGATGGAACGCAGGGTCCTCAGTAAGCCAGAAGCCCGAATAGACGAGTACGTCGAAGCGCTCGCGTGCTTGCGAGTAGAGCTGTGGCCACAATCGGCTTGGCACGACCGACCTGTGGGGGTACAGCTTGATCAGCTCAGCGTTTCCAGCCGCTGTGACCTCCTCTGATGTCCGCTCCTCCGGCCATAGGTAGGAAACTTCGCATTGCAGTAGCGATGCAGCCGCGTACTGGAAGCGCCGGTAGGGCTTGCGCTTCGGATCCCCGATCCAGCGTTCAACCGTCTTGGCCGACACCCCTAAGCGGGCGCCCACTTGATCGAGTGTCATGCCGCTCTCAACGATCGCGCCTCGAAGCCTTTCGTTGGCCATGTCGCGCTCTCCCCGGTTGGGACGACTTGGGACGACTTCACCGTAGCGAAGTCGTGCACAGGTCGTACATGTGCGGGGTCGATCGTCTTCGCCATCGAGGCCAAGCTGTAGGCACGCCAACAGCGAGGGACTCGCAGAGCCGGACAGCCGAAGGGCTTGACGGGGCGAACCTCGCTCTGCATGATGAGGAACACGTAATACATGTACCTCATCGCGACAGTGCCCGTCTGGACCGGCGGAGCCGAGCAAATCCGCAGTACCCCGCACCAGCCGGAAGACCTGGGAAGGCGACGTTGTCGCACGCCAACGGGCTGGGGGTGGAGGTTCCTTGAGAACTGAACAGTGTGCCAAGAACGAGTGATTTTGGTGGCTGGCGCCTCCGTCTTCGGGGGCGTCAGCGGCCATGGCCACTCGTCTTTGACGAGCGGTCGCCGCTGCCCGGGTTTCGGGGGCGCGGCTCGCTCAGCACGTTCCTGCCGGGTGGTCGTCTCTCGCCAAAGACCGCGACCGCCCGGCTCCGTCCTTCGCGAATCAAGGAGATCCGCAATGACTGAGCGCACCTTTGTTTCCAACTCCACCGGCCCCGTCGTGCTGGGGCTGGACCTGCCCATGGGCTGCGTCCACGTGCAGGTTCTCGACAGCCTCACCCACGCCCGGGTGACACTGCGGACCGCTGACACCTCGGGTCCGGCCGCTGACGCGGTGAACGCGGCCCGCATCACCGAGAACGGTCAGACCATCGCGGTGGAGGTCCCCGCGATCCGGGGCAACGTGATGATGCAGAGCGTCCGGGGCAACCGGATCACGCAGAGCATGGGCACCGTCTACGGATCGGTCACCGGCATCACCATCATCAACGGCCGCGTCGTCACCGGCGGTGGCACGGACACGATGACCCGGGTCAGCGAGATTGAGGCCAGGGTCTCGCTCCCGGTGAACTCCTCGCTCGCGGTCGTCTCCCAGTCCGCCGATGCCATCGTGGACGGTGAGGTGGACCGTGTGGAGTTCCGTTCCACCTCCGGTGACTTGCAGGTCGACGGGGCCCGTGCCGTGAACGCTTCCACCACCTCCGGTGACCTGACCGTCTGGCGGGTGGCTGAGCAGATCGCGGCACGTTCGGTCTCCGGCGACATCGCCGTGGACCTGTACAGCGGCCACAGCGCGGAGCTGGTCACCACGTCTGGTGACGTGAAGGTCCACGCGACGCTCAAGGCATCCGGCGCCGTGCGCGCCAACAGCGTCTCCGGCGACGTGACCGTCAGCGGCGGACGTGACCTGAACGTCAGCGCCCGCAGCGTCAGCGGCGACGTCCGCACCCGCTGACCCCCTGTTCTTCCCCTCTGTCGGGGTGGCCGCCTCTCGCCAAAGACCGAGGCTGCCCCGGCTCCCTTCGCGCTTTCAGGAGAGATCCGCATGCGTACGTACATCGGCAGCCACCAGGCCCTGAACCCGATCGAGTTCGAGGAGCTTGCCCTCGGCTTCGACGAACTGCCCCTCGGTCTCGACCGGGACCTGTTCCGTGGCCCGCTCACCCCGGAGTCGCCCGAAGAGCGGGCGGCACGCCTGGACGTGGCCCGCGAGGTCATCGCGGACCTGGCCGCGCAGGGCGAGGGCGGTGACGAGGCCGCCGCGTGGGACGCGCTGTACGCCGACGCGCTCACCCGCACCGTGCCGTTCCTGCGCGCCGCCCGCTCCGCCGGCCGTTTCGCCGGGACGGAGGAAGCGGCATGAGCGAGATCCTGACATCCCTGGCCGCTGCTCTGCCGTTGGCGTCCGGCTGGTCGATCCACAGTCTGTGGATGCGGCGCCGGATCGAGGCGGCCCGCCGTGACCCGCTGACTGGTCTGCTGAACCGGGACGCGTTCGAGGAGCGGGCCAGCAAGTTCCTGAGCGGTGGTCCGCGTGCGGTGTACTTCGTGGACCTCGACCGGTTCAAGCAGACCAATGACACCTACGGGCATGCGGCGGGGGATGCGGTCATCCGCGCCACCGGTCATCGCATGCAGCGGTGGGCGACCGAGAAC
Organism: Streptomyces sp. YS-3; assembly: GCF_045257485.1. Taxonomy (NCBI): domain Bacteria; kingdom Bacillati; phylum Actinomycetota; class Actinomycetes; order Kitasatosporales; family Streptomycetaceae; genus Streptomyces; species Streptomyces sp. YS-3. The sequence goes on from NZ_JBJHPC010000090.1 coordinate 4,690, forward strand.
GGCGGTCTCGCAGCGCGGTTGGGCGGGGATGAGTTCGTGGCGGTCACCAGCGTCTCCAGCGCGGGTGAATTCGACTGGACTCTGTATGAGCTGTCCGACCAGCTAGAACGGCCTGTGGTCTTCGAGGGAACGCAGCTCGGCGTGGCCGCGTCCATCGGCACGATCCGGATCGACCCGTGCACGGAGCTGGCCGACCTGTCCGCGCTGCTGCGGCGCGCGGATGAGGAGATGTACAAGGCCAAGCAGGCGGAGGTTGGTTGGAGCGTCGCCCTGAGTTTCGCCCCGACCCTGGGAACGGTCAACGGCCGCCGGGCCGGACGCCGTGGCACCACCGGTGGAACGGGGGACGCGGCATGAACCGCACCCCGAAGACCCTCTTGGTTCTCGCTCTGGTCGGCGTGGTCGGTATGGCGTTCCGCGTCTCGTGGAACGCGCAGCGGGATGTGGCCCGGACGGTCGGCGCGGACGCTACGGCCGCTCTGCTGTACCCGTTCGTGGTCGATGGCCTGATGGCCCTGGCGCTGGTCGCCACCCTGGTGCTGACTGGCCGGGACAAGATGTTCGCGCTGCGCGTGCTGGCCGGGTACGCGGCTGCGTCGCTGGTTCTCAACTACGTGCACGGGCTGGTGCCCGAACTGCACGGCGGTGGTCAGCGGATGCAGTTGGCCGACTGGGCTCCCGCCAACTGGGTCCTTGTCCTGTTGGCGACCTCGCTGCCGGTCGGGTCGATTTTCTTCGGCTCAGACCTCGTGGCGAAGGTGCTGCACCACCGAGCGCCCGTGATCACAGATCAGGATGAATCCGCCGAGCCCGCAACAAATCGGTTGGGGTCTGACCTGCATGAGTCGGCGCCGGAAACCTTGCCCGAGGTGGCTGAGCTCCCGGCTCCTGAGTCGACTGAGGCAGCGCCGGACATTGAACCGGTTCGGCCGGTCGAGTCCATGCCTGCGGTCGAACCGGTCGGGGCCATCGAGTCGGTTCCGGTGAAGGCGGTTGCTGCGGTGGAGTCGGTGGCGCGCCGGGCGACTGGTCGGGTACCGCAGTCGGCTCGTACGCCCCGTCCGACTCGCACCCCAGACGAGTTGCTTGCCGAGGCACGGTCGGTCACGGCCGAATGGTCGAACGCTGAGCTGACGGCCGAGGCGATCCGTAAGGCGGTCCGTACGTCGTCGGCCAACGGCCGACTGCTGCGCGACACCCTCAAGGCCGAGCGCGCCGCACCGGATGACGGTGCTGAAGCGACGGCCGCGTAATGGGCGCCCGTCGCCTGTACGACCCCACCGGCGAGCGGTACGGCATCCCGACCTATCCATGGCGGATGGCCCCGGAGGGCTTGGCTACGCGCCGCCAGCTCCGCGCCCGCGGCTTGCGCCCGGGCGGCCAGGAGATCGCCGCACAGGTCCTGTGGTACTCGCGCCGCTACTGGCGCAAGGGCACTAGCCCGATCCGCGTCGCCTACCTCTACCGCCTCGACCTGGCCAAGGCGGTCCGGCCGATGACGCCCGCGAAGTGTGCGGCGCTTGCCAAGGCGAACGCTGCTTTGCGGGTGTGCCCCGAGTGCCGGCGGGATGCCGGGTACCGCATCCCCACCTCGCTCGGCATGTGCGTGACCTGCGCGGATGCCCCACAGCTCGCCGCCTGAACCCGCCCGACTTCGTTCAGCGGGCCCCGGACGGTCGGCCTACCAAAGCGCCGTCCGGGGCCCTTCCAACCTCTCCCGTTTCCGGAAGGAATCAGCAGTGAACCACGACGACGAAAGCGAACTGTTCAACCGGCTCGAAGCCGACATGGCCACCGGCTCCGGAGCCGACTCGGGGGCCGAGGTGGTGGATCTGGACAAGGCCCGCTCCGCCCGCGAGTCGGCCGACCCCACCGCACCCGAGCCCACCCCGGAGCCGGGTGATCCGGCGGCCCGCGTCACGGTCGACGGCCCCGTCTCGCAGAAGGGGCCCGGCTACCTGGGTCGGCTGGCCGGGGCCCGGCGCCGTCAGGTCGTCCCCGAGTGGCTGAAGTCCACGGCCGAACTGAAGACGGCTGCTGGTTGGGTGGCCCGCCACTACGGCCACATGGCGGGGTACCACGCTTTCCGCTCCCCGGCCTACGCCGCGCGGCTGGCTCTCCAGTCGCCGCGCGGGGCCGCGAAGTTCGTCGGCTCCACCATGCGGTGGGTGGCCGACAAGGAGGGCGAGCCGGTACGCCTGGCGATGGTGCAGAAGGAGGACGCAGCCACCTACCTCAAGCTCTCCCGCCAGCGCGACGGCCGCGTACGGCTGCGTACCCTGGCCATGGTCCTGGCGTCGTTCATCGGCCTGGGTGCCGCGCTCGCGCTGTACGTACTGGCCCCGGCCTGGCTCATTACCGTCTCCGTCAGCGCTGTGCTGCTGGCGTTGGGCTACGCCGGGGAGTCGCCGGACGCGCCGGTGATCAACCGGGCGGTGGAGCTGCCCAAGGCGCAGAAGCTCACCAGTGACATCGTGCTGCGCGCCCTGGCCGCGCTCAGCATTTCGCAGATCAATCAGGCCGTGGCCAAGGGCCGGGACGGGTTCGTGTTCACCGCCCCGATCACCCGGGACGGCCCCGGTTGGCGCGCTGAGGGTGACCTCCCGTACGGCGTGACCGTCTCAGACGTGATGGACCGCCGTGACCGGCTCGCTTCCGGTCTGCGCCGGCCGCTGGGCTGCGTGTGGCCCGAGGCGGTGCCGGATGAGCACACGGGGCGTCTGGTGTTGTGGGTCGGGGATCAGGACATGTCCAAGGCCAAGCAACCGGCCTGGCCGCTGGCCAAGGCGGGCCTGGTGGACCTGTTCAAGCCGGTGGCGTTCGGCACTGACCAGCGCGGGCGCTGGGTGGAAGTCACCCTGATGTACATCGCGGGCATCGTCGGAGCCATCCCGCGTATGGGCAAGACGTTCCTGCTTCGCCTGCTGCTGCTGATCGCGGCCCTGGACCCGCGGGCGGAGCTGCACACCTACGACCTCAAGGGCACCGGCGACCTGGACCCGGTGGGGGAGAAGTGCTCCCACCGCCACCGCGCTGGCGAGGATGACGAGGACATTGAGTACGCGATCCAGGACCTGCGCGCGCTGCGTGACGAGTTGCGCCGCCGGGCGAAGATGATCCGTTCCCTGCCCCGCGACATCTGCCCCGAGTCCAAGGTCACCACCCAACTGGCCAGCATGAAGAAGCTCGGTCTGCACCCGATCGTGGTCGGGGTGGATGAGTGCCAGGTGTGGTTCGAGCACCCCAAGTACGGGGCGGAGTTCGAGGAAATCTGCACCGACCTGGTCAAGCGGGGCCCGGCCACCGGCATTACGTTGCTGCTGGCCACCCAGCGCCCGGACTCCAAGTCCCTGCCGACCGGGATCAGTGCCAACGCGAGTACGCGGTTCTGCATGAAGGTCATGGGCCAGATCGAGAACGACATGGTCCTGGGCACCGGCTCCTACAAGCGCGGGGTGCGGGCCACGATGTTCGCCTGGGGTGACAAGGGCATCCACTACTTCGTCGGCGAAGGCAGTGACGCCCGCATCGTGCGCTCGGTGTACGTGGACGCGGTCATGGCCGAGGTCATCGCCTCGCGGGCCCGCAAGCTGCGCGAGGACGCCGGAACCCTCACCGGTCACGCGGCGGGAGAGGCACCCGAGGCGGACGCGAGCACGGCCTACGACCTGCTGCGCGACTTGCTGGCCGTGGTCGCGCCCGATGAGCCGAAGGTGTGGAACGAGGTTGCCGTTGCGCGGCTGGCTGAGCTGCGCCCGGAGGTCTACGGCGGCTGGGAGGCCGAACAGCTCACCTCCGCGCTCAAGCCGTACGGCGTCCCCACGGGCCAGGTGTGGGGCAAGACCGAGGACGGCAAGGGCGCCAACCGGCGCGGCTTCGAACGCGCCAAGCTCACGGCTGCGATTGCGGAGCGTGACGGAAAGCGGGACGCGAGCTAGCCGCACCCGACCGCTAGACCTAGCGGGCACCCCCGCTAGGTCTAGCACCCCTGCTAGCACCCCGAACAATGCCTGATCAGCCCGCTAGTACCTAGCAGGCTGTCCCTCGCGCACCCCGAAACCGCCCCGGGAGGCCCCTGGTGACCCTCATAGCCACCGCTAGCCTGCTGACCTTGCTGTTTACGCTCTGTTACGCCGGGCTGTGTGCGTGCAGCCCGTTCGGCAACTGCCGCAAGTGCAAGGGCTTCGGCTACGCGCTCAAGAAGGACCGACGCGGGCGCCTCAAGCCCGGCAAGACCTGCCGCCGCTGCCGGGGCGACCGCAAGCGCATCCGCGTCGGGCGGCACCTGTTCAACGTCGCCATGCGCATCCACCGCGACGGCACCCGCTGACCCCACCGTGAAGGAGGCCCGTCATGGGTCTGACCATCTCCCTCGTCGTGCTCTTCGGCGTCGCCCTGGCCGTGATGCTCCGGTTCAAGGTCGTCGGCATCGGCGGCGCATTCATCGCCACGATGTTCGGCTTCTACCTCGCCTCCACCGGCGCCGCCAGCACCGTCAACGACCTTATGCGCGCCCTCATCACCGCTCTGCCGACCCAGTAGGAGGACGCCATGGAACCGATCGTCCCCCGTCACTGGCTCGCCCTCGCCGCACCCAAGGCGGCCCCGGCCCTGGCCACCTCCACCGTGCTGATCCTGGGCCGGATCTGGAACGCCAACGGCGCCGAACACTCTGTTGGCAACGCCGCCCTCATGGTCGTCCTCGCGACCGGGGCCGCGACGGCCGGCGCTTTCGCATCGGCCGGTCGCGCCGGTGACAGCGTGATTGCCGGAACCGCGTTCGCTGCCTCGGGCGGGCTCGCTCTGGCCGGTGTCGCCGGATACGCGGACGGCATCCCGTTACCGCTGCTGCTGTGGGCGCTGACGACCGCCGTCGCGTACGGGCTGGCGGCCCGCTACTGGCGCACCGACCGCCGCGACACGATCGCGCACGAGCGGCACACCATCGAGCGGCGCGAGACCCACGCGCACGTGGAACGCGTGGAAGCCCTGCGCGCCGGAGCGCAGATCGAGGTCGCCCGCACCGGCGCCGCCTACGCCGAACAGCTCGCCACCGCACTCATCACCCGCGCCACCCTGCCCGGCTTCGACCCCGACCAGCTCATCCGGGCCGGACTGCCCGAACTGCCCGCCACTCACACCGCCAAGGAGGACTGGTGATCTCACGTCTGCTGGCCCGCAAGCGCCTGGCGGTCCGCTACTGGGGCGGCTGGGTCGCCACCCGTCGCGGCGGGCGTCAGATCGGCCCCCGCCCGATCCTCGCCCTGCACCGCCTGCCCGACCCGCACTGCCTCGACTGCGGCGGCACGGGCGAGGTGGAGTGTGGCGTCTACGGCCAGGACGAGCCCGACTGGGCTGACTGCGACTGCGCGCCGTTCCTGCCCCTGGCCTACCTGTGGCTGCCCAAGCGCCCGGCCTTCACGCGCCGCCGACACCTGCCGCACGACCCGTGGTGCACCGACCCGAACTGCACCCACAACCAGCCGCCGTTCTAACCCCGAGAGGACCACCCAGCCATGAACACCAGCACCGGCACGAACACCCGAACCGCCACCATGTACACCCAGGTCGATGGGGCCAACTACCGCCCCGAGCCGATCAGCCTGTACGCGGCCCTCTCGGGCATCCGCAAGGCCCGCAAGAGCGCCAAGGCCGTGGACGCGGTGAACGTCTACGCCTTCACCAGCCGTGACGGCAGCGCCCTGCACGTCGCCTACATCCACTACACCCCGGGTCACTGGTGGGACGTGAACGAGGTGTTCTACATCTACGAGATCCCCACCCACGCGCTCACCGACCTGTAGATCCGCCCGGGGCGGTCGCCTCTCGCCAAAGACCGCGACCGCCCCGGTTCTCCGTCCCTTCGCAGAAACAGGAGACCCCCAGCATGACACCAACCCCCGCCCCGGCGCTGCTGTGCGCCGCCCTGGCCGCCGCTGAGCGCGGCTGGCCCGTCTTCCCCCTGCGCCCTGGCGACAAGCGGCCCGCCGGACACCCCGAACGCAACTGCCCCCGCACCGGTCGGTGCGCGGACGGTCACCGCACCCCGGAGCAGCGCGCCACCCTCGACGCCGAGCACATCACCCAGTGCTGGCAGGCGGCCCCCTACAACGTCGGCATCGCCACCGGCCCCGCCAACCTCGTGGTCGTAGACCTCGACATCCCCAAGGACGACACCGACACCGCACCGTCCGAATGGGCGGGCATGGCCGATGGCCTGGACGTGTTCGCCGCGCTGTGCGAGCGCGCTGGCGAGCCGCTGCCGACCGAGACCTTTTCGGTGCGCACCCGCCGGGGCGGACAGCACCTGTACTTCACCGCGCCTGCCGAAAAGCGGCTACGCAGCACGGCGGACGCGCTGGGGTGGAAGGTCGACACCCGGGCCKGGGGCGGATACGTGGTGGCGGCCGGCAGCATCGTGGGCGGAGCACCGTACGAGATCATTCACGACGCGCCCCCGGCCCCCCTCCCTGCGTGGCTGGGTGACCTGCTCACCCCACAGCCCGCACCGGCCCCGATGCCGCTTGCAGAGCTGTCGGCCCGCATGCGCAACGCCACCGCCTACAGCACCGCAGCGCTGCGCGGGGAGCTGGAAAAGGTGCTGTCCGCCCGCCAGGGCGGTCGTAATCGTGCTGTGTACTTCGCCGCCTACGCCCTCGCACGGATGGTGCGCAACGGCGATCTCACCGAGGCCGCCGTCACCGGCGAACTCATGAGTACCGGGCAGTCGATCGGCCTGCCCGCCGGAGAGTGCCGCACCGCGATCCGCTCCGGACTCGTCCGCGGCGGCGCACTGGAGGCGAGTGCAGCATGAGCACACAGCCCGTGGACAGCTCGGAACTGTGGGCCGGATTCGAAGCCCTGGACGCACAGCAGGCAGGCGCAGCCCCGTGGGAAGAGCCGATCCCGCTCACCGCCCGCCGGGAGCTCCCCGCCTTCCCCACCGAGGTCTTCCCGGCCTGGCTCGGGGACTTCGTGAGGGCGGTTGCGGAGGAGACGCAGACGCCGGTGGACATGGCCGCCTCGCTCGCGCTCGCGGTGCTGGCGACGGCTGCCGGGGGCCGCGCGGTGGTCCACGTCCGGGGTCGGTGGCGGGAGCCCACGAACGCGTTTGTGGTCGTCGCGCTGCCGCCGGGCAACCGGAAGTCGGCCGTGTTCTCGCTGATGACAAACCCGCTCTACAAGTCAGAGGCGCTGTTGGCCGCCGCTTCGGCCAGCACGATCATCGAGGCTGAGATCACGGCGAAGCTCGCTAAGGAGGTCGCGGAGAGTGCTGCCACCAAGGCGGCCCGCGCGGACGCCGACAAACGGGATCAGCTCGTTGCCGAGGCCATCAGCCTCGCGCAGACCGCCGAATCGCTCACCGTGCCCGCCAAGCCCCGTCTGCTGGCCGATGACGCGACCCCGGAGGTTATTGCCTCGCTGCTGGCCGAACAGGGCGGCAGGCTCGCGGTGATGAGCGCGGAGGGCGGCATCTTTGACATCATCGCCGGGCGCTACTCAGGCACCCCCAACATGGAGGTCTTCCTCCGGGGCCAGGCAGGTGACCGGTTGCGCGTGGACCGCCGGGGACGTGAGGAGTTCATCGAAGCCCCCGCGCTGACCATGGGCCTGACCGTGCAGCCGTCCGTCCTGGAAGACATCGGCCGCATCAAAGGGGCTGGGGACCGGGGTTTGTTGGCACGGTTCCTGTACTCGCTTCCGACCTCCCTCGTGGGGCATCGCAAGATTCTTCCCGACACCATTCCCGACGCGGTGGCTGACACCTACGAGGAACGCGTTATCGCGCTGACCATGTCCCTCGCGGACTGGACGGACCCGGCGGTACTACAGCTCTCACCCGAAGCCAACGATGCGCTGGTCACCTACGAGCAGCGGCAGGAACCGCGGCTACGCAAACGCGGCGGAGACCTCGGGCACATCGGGAACTGGGCCGCGAAGCTCGGGGGCGCGACGTGCCGCCTCGCCGGACTGCTCCACCTCGCCACGCACATCGAGAACGGCCACACTCAGCCCATCACCGCCGACACCATGCGCGCTGCGGTCAAGCTCTCGGACTACTTCACCGGCCACGCCCTCGCGGTCTTCGACCTCATGGGTGCCGACCACACCGCCAACCGCGCCCGCATTGTCTACGACCTGCTGCGCACCGGCGAGTGGTCCGAGATCAGCAAACGCGACCTCATGGTCAAGCTCTCCCGCTCAGAGTTCCCCACCGTCGCCGATCTCGACCCCGCGCTGAACCTGCTCGAAGACCACGGATACATCAGGCTCCAACCCGCTCACCGCACCGGCGGACGCGGCCGGCCGCCCTCCCCGCGCTACCTCATCCACCCACAGCTGAGCGAACCCACGGCCTGACCCCGCCACAGAAACCACAGAATCACAGAAATAACGCGGTCCCGCCTCCGACCTGCGCAAACACGCTCAGCGGCGGGAGGCTGACCGCTGCCACAGAAACCCACGGAAGTCCCACACAAATCCAGGCCCGCCCCGGGCCCTCCATTTCTGTGGGACTTCCTGCGGTTTCTGTGGCAGCTCACCTCCATCGGAGTCCCCGCAGGTCAGGCCACCTCCCCCGGTTTTCTGTGTATTTCGTGGTTTCTGTGGCGCCCCTCCGAGGAGCAAGGCACGGCGAGTCCCGTCCTCGCCACGAGAGACATGAGGAGTACCCCGCCCGATGGTCATGAAAGTTGAGGGTCACGACAAGCGCCTGCACAAGATCAAGGACGCTGCCCAAGTGCTGGGCTACGGCCGCTCGTTCGTCTTCGAGGAGATACGCCTGGGGCGACTCCGCACGGTGGGCCGCGGCCATACGCGACGCGTGCCGACCGAGTACCTGGAGGAGTACATCGAACTCCTCAAGCGCGAGGCGATGACTGACGCCAACTGACACAGCCAAGGAGAGGAATCCGGGGCCGCGTCCTTCCAGGGCGGGCCCCGGCCGGCGTAGGAGGTGCATACGTTCGTGAGTGATGAGCCCAAGGGCCCCCGTAAGGCCGCAAACGGCGAAGACTCGATCTACTGGGACAGCAGCAAGAACCGATACATCGGCGCCGTATCGCTCGGGTACACGCCAGCCGGTAAGCGCAACAGGCCCAAGGTCTCCGGGAAGACCAAAACCGAGGTGCGTCAGAAGCTCAAGCTTCTGAAGAAGGAACTCGGCACCGGAGGCAAGGCGCCAGTCAACTACACCGTCTCCCAGGCCGTGGAGGACTGGTTCGCTCGCGGACTGAAGGGGCGCGAACTCTCTAGCGTGGCCACCTACCGCAGCCTTGCCAACAACCACGTTGTACCGGACCTAGGCCGGGCGAAGGTGCGGGACTTGGAAGCGGACGATCTCGACGAGTGGCTCGACAGGAAGGCGAAAGTCCTCTCCAAGCAATCGCTCAAAATGGTGCGCTCAATCCTTCGGCGCTCAATCAGCCATGCGCAGCGTAGAGGCAAAGCCATGCGCAACGTTGTGGACTTGGTGGAGTTACCCGAAGGGAAGCCCGGCAGGCCCAGTAAGTCACTCACACTGGCTCAGGCGGAGGCCGCCCTCCAGGCGAAGCAAGGCACCTGGATTCATGCCTACGTCGTCCTTGCGCTTCTGGTTGGTGTGCGAACCGAAGAGGCCCGGCCGCTCAAGTGGAAGCACGTACACCTCGTGGTGGACTCCGACTTGAGGCCATACGTCGATGTCTGGCGCTCGGTACGGCGGAACGGAGAAACGAAGACACAGAAGAGCAGACGCTCACTGACGATGCCCTACCAGGCGGCTTCAGTCTTGCGAGCGCACAAGGAACGCCAGATGCGTAGCTGCTCCGAGGCAGGGGGCGAGTGGGACGAGGATCAACTCGTGTTCCCGCTTGATGGCGAGCAGCGACACTCGCACAACGTGCTCGACAACTTCAGGTCTCTGCTCAAGAGCGCAGGATTCGAGAACCCGAAGGATTGGACTACGCGAGAGCTGCGGACAAGCTTCGTTTCTCTCCTCTCCGACTACGGGATCCCGATCGAGGTGATTGCGAGGGTGGTCGGGCACAGCGGGACTCAAACGACGGAGCGCGTCTACCGGAAGCAGCTCCGGCCGGTCATCACGGACGGTGCGGAAGCGATGGACGAGATCTTCCCGTCCGAGGAGCCTGAGTAGCCGCAGCGGCCATCGTGAGGCGCGGTGGCTCCCCGTTTGGCTCCCCTGGGAGTTAGGGCTCTGCTCAGAAGGCCAGTGACCTGGGCAGAGCTCAGCCCGCCTCATTACCTGGGCGGTAATCGACCCCCGCCACCCCCGCCCGGCAAGGTGGAGCCATCGGGTCCTGGGCGGCGCACTCCGGCCGGGGCCCGGGTTCCACCCCGCACATGTCCTGGCGATCCATCTTCACGGAGGCTGATTCCCTTGTCCGAGAACCGCTACGAGACCGCCGTCGCCCGCTACTTCGAGGCGTGGAACGCCACCGGCCCGGCCGAGGAGCCGGCCAAGGCCGTCGAGGCCGCCTGGAGCGAGGGCGGCACCTACACCGACCCGCTGGCCGACGTCGCCGGGTACGAGGCCATAGCGGCGGTCATCGCCGGTGCCCACGCCCAGTTCCCGGGGTACGCGTTCCGCCTGGACGGGGTCGTCGACGGGCACCACGACGTGGCCCGGTTCCGCTGGGAGCTGGTGTCGGTCGCGGACGGGTCCGCGCCGGTCGCCGGGTCCGATGTGGTCACCCTCGCCAAGGACGGCCGGATCGCCTCCGTGGTCGGCTTCCTCGACCGCGTACCGCCTACGGCGTGAGCGACCGCAGGTGCGCGAACGTCTCCGGGTCGGCCGGCAGGAACGTCTCGATGGCCAGCTCGGAGACGGTCACGTCCATCGGTGTGTTGAACGTGGCGATCGTCGACAGGAACGACAGGACCGTCCCCCGGTGCTCGATGCGCAGCGGGAGCGCGATGGGACAGACGCCGGGGCCGGAGGTGTCCTCCTCCGCCCCGTCGGGCACCGGGTGCGCCGCGACCTCCTCGTACAGCTCGCGCAGCGCGTCCGAGCGGAGCAGGGCGATCTGACGCTCCATCTGCTCCAGCAGATGCCCCCGCCACTGGCGCAGATTGCGGATGCGCGGCGCCAGGCCCTGCGGATGCAGGGTCAGGCGCATCGCGTTGAGCGGCGGGACGAGCAGCCGCTCCGGCACGCCTTCGAGCAGCATCGCGATGCCCCGGTTCGCCGCCAGCACCGTGTAGGTACCGTCGACTATCAGCGCCGGGAACGGCTCGTAGCCGCGCAGCAGCGCCTCCATGCTCTCGCGCAGGGCGCCCATGGAGGGGTCCTCCAGGGACGTCTCCGTGAACTGCGGTGCGTAACCCGCCGCGAGCAGCAGGGCGTTGCGCTCGCGGACCGGCACCTCCAGGTGCTCCGCGAGGCGCAGGACCATCTCCTGGCTCGGGCGCGACCTGCCGGTCTCGATGAAGCTGATGTGCCGGGCCGAGGAGTCGGCGCGCAGGGCGAGCTCCAGCTGGCTGAGCCTGCGCCGCTCGCGCCAGCCGCGCAGCATCGGCCCTGCTCCCGTGTCGATCGCGGCAGTTGTCGTCATGGATCAGACACTAACCCGGGCCACCGGCAGCGACCGGCGCCGCACCCGCCACCCGGCCGCCGCGACCGCCGCCGCCACCGCGTACGCGCTCGTCCTGACGGTGTCGAAGGAGTGCGGCACCGCCCGTGCGGTCACGTAGCAGACGGCCCCCGCCGCCGCGACCGCCAGCCACTCCCAGCGGCCGTCCAGGGCCACCAGCGCGACGAGCAGCAGCGCGTACCACGAGTACCCGGGGGTCATCAGGCAGAACGCCCAGCCCAGCACCAACAGGGCCCCCGACCAGGGGCGTTCGGGATCGCCCCGGCGCAGCACGTACAGCACGACGAGCGCCGTCACGAGGAGCGCGGCGGGCAGCGCCCAGGCGTCCGGGACCACCAGCCGCAGCAGTGCGTACCGGCTGCGGGCGGACGCGTCGTCGTACCCCTCCTCCTTCGCGTACCCGCCCAGGTAGCCGAAGACGGAGGCGTCCGAGACCAGGACGTACGGCAGATAGGAGAGCGCCACCCACACCGCCGCCGGGACCAGCACGGCCGCCGCGCGCCGCCAGTCGGGGCGGCGGCCCGCGAGCACGCCCGCGAGGGCGCCCGGCAGCACCACGGCGGGCAGCATCTTCGCCGCGATCCCGGCGCCGATCAGGACCCCGCCGAGCGCCCGGCGCCGGGCCGCGACCGCGCCGAGCCCCGCCACGGCCAGCAACACCGCCAGCCCGTCCACATGCGCGTTGTTCACCGCCTCGACCGGCACCGCCGGGCACCACGCCCAGTACGCCGCCCGTGCCACGTCGGCGCCGCGCCGCCGCAGGACGAGCAGCAGCACCCCGGTGGTGGCCACCGCCAGCACGGCGCCGCCCACCTGCAACGGCTTGTGGCGGGCGCCCGAGGGGGACAGGCCGTGGACGCCGAGGAAGTACGCCTCGGCCACCGGCGGGTAGATCGTGTGCACCCTGGGACGGTTGAGGCGGGTGCAGACCTCCGGCTCGCCGAACCCGGCGCGGTCGGGGCCCGCGCACGCCGCTCCCCGGGGGAACAGCCAGTCGTCGCGCAGCCCGGCCAGCTCCCGGTCGGCGGGGGCGTGGTCGTAGGGCGAGATCCCGGCCGCCTGCACCCGGCCGTCCCACGCGTAGCGGAACATGTCCGTGCTGGTGGTCGGCGGCGCCGCCAGGCCCGTCGCCGCGACCAGCACCCCGCCCGCCAGGACCAGGCCCGCCCGGTGGCGCGCCGGGACCCACCGCAGCGACCACGCGGCTGCCGCGAACAGCAGCCAGCAGGCCAGGTACCACCAGGAGAGCGCGGCCGGACGGACGAGGTGGCCGTCGTCCTCGACGAACGTGAGGACGAGCACGGCGGTCAGCGCGGCCAGCAGCACGGCGGCGGGGGCCGTCTGCTACGTGACCGCACGGGCGGTGCCGCACTCCTTCGACACCGTCAGGACGAGCGCGTACGCGGTGGCGGCGGCGGTCGCGGCGGCCGGGTGGCGGGTGCGGCGCCGGTC
>NZ_JBJHPC010000891.1:0-1917 GCF_045257485.1 Streptomyces sp. YS-3
GGGGGAACTGCGCGCAGTAGGGGGCGGCCCGCCCCCGGGTGAACTGCGCGCCGGAGGGGACAGGCCGCCCCCGGGGGAACTGCCCGCCGCCGAGGCGTGGTTGGCGCGTGTCGTTCGGCGCCCCGGTGACCTCGGCCTCCTTCTGCGTGAGCTGCCCAAGGGCGGCGACCTCCATCACCACCTCGACGGCGCCGTCCCCGCGGAGTCGCTCATCGCCTACGCCGCCCGTGACCGCAAGTGCGTCGACACCGCCACGTACGCCGTGGTCCCGGGGCCGGAGCCGTGCGCCCCGGGGCAGCGGCCCGCCCGGGACGCCACCCGTCCCGGACCGTTCCGGGGCGAGATCGTCCGGGCCTGGTCGATGCGCGGTTTCGTGTTGCCGCCCGACGGCGACCCGCAGCCCGGCCACGACCATTTCTTCGCCACCTTCGGGAAGTTCGCCGAGGCCGAGGCGGGCCATGACGCGGACATGCTGGCGGAAGTGGCCCGGGCCGCCGCGCGGGAGCGGACCGCGTATGTGGAGACGCTGGTGACGGTGGCCGCCGAGCCGCTGCGCCGGCTGGTCGACCGGGTGCACCCCGCGGACCCCGGCCCGTCCGGCCTCGCCGAGTTCCACCGCCTCCTCACCCGCGACCCGGGCTTCGAGGAGATCGTCCGGCAGGCCGCCGCCGAGTACGACCGCGCCTTCACCCGCTACCGCCGGCTCCTCGGCTGCGGCCGTACGTCCGCACCGCCCGCCTGCGCCGTCGTCATCCGCTTCGACTACCAGGTGGGCCGCGCCCAGCCCGCCCGCCATGTCTTCGCCCAGCAGATCCTCGGCTTCGCGCTCGCCCGGCACCGGCTCGGCCACGTCGTCGGCGTCAATCTGGTCCAGCCCGAGGACGCCCCCGTCGCGCTGCGGGACTACACCCTGCACATGAGGATGACCGGCTTCCTCAAGTCCCGCGCACCGTCCGTCCACGTCAGTCTGCACGCCGGTGAACTCGTCGCCGGCCTGAACGGTGTGAGCGGCCGTGACCTCGCCTTCCACATCGCCCAGGCGGTCGACCTGGCGGGCGCCGACCGCGTCGGACACGGTGTCGACCTCCGCCACGAACGCGAACACCAGGCCCTGGCCGCCCGGATGCGCGAGCGGCACGTGCTCGTCGAGGCGCCTCTCATCAGCCACGCCCAGATCCTCCGCGTCACCGGCGACCGCCACCCCCTGCACACCTATCTGGACGCCGGTGTGCCCCTCGCCCTGGCCACCGACGACCCGGGTGTCAGCCGCAGCGACCTCACCGACGTCTACCGGCTCGGCGTCACCGACCAGGGCCTGTCCGTCGCCGAGTTGCGCACCTCGGCGCGCGCCTCGCTGGACCACGCCTTCGTCGAGGGGGCGAACCTGTGGAGGGAGCCGGACCGGTACGACACCTTCGCCGCGCCCTGCCGCTACGACACCCCCGACCCGGACCACCGGCCCGGCGCCGGCTGCCGCGCGTTCCTGGCGGCCAGCACCAAAGCAACGCTCCAATGGAACCTGGAGACGGAGTGGCGGGCGTTCGAACGCCGCTGCGCACGCCGTTGAGCCTCGCCGGAATAACAGGACAATTCGGGCAGAATGCCGCCCATGACTCTCATCGACCGGCGGCCGTCGCGGCGACCCGCGCGACGGCCGGCCCTGCGGCTGGGCCTCGCCGTCGCCGCCTCGGGCGCGCTCCTGCTGACGGGCGCGACCCCCGCCGACGCGGCGCACGCGCCCGGCCCGGACCGTACGGGGGAGGAGACCGCTCCCCGCGGCGAGACCTGGTCGGACGCCGACGTCCTCGGCTTCTGGACCGCGGGACGCATCGCCTCCGCCACCGACCCCGGCCGCCCCGGCCGCGACGGCGGCCGGGGGCCCGGGCGTTCCGGCCGGGCCGCCGTCGCGGCCGGGGC
>NZ_JBJHPC010000892.1:0-1907 GCF_045257485.1 Streptomyces sp. YS-3
ACGCACCCCTGGCCCGTATCCCGGTGCTGGCCCGGGCCAGCACCGGGATACGGGCCAGGGGTGCGTCCAGGAGCGCCTGGCAGGAGCCCTCGTGCGGCTTCTCGGTCGCCGTGTCGTACCAGCGCCCGCGCGGCAGCCGCACCGCCCGCCGGTCCGTGCCCTGCTCGAAGACGGGCGCCACCAGCAGCGCGTCACCGAGCAGGAACGCGTCCTCGCAGTCCCGCAGCGCCCGGTCGCCCGGCGTGCCCCACCACAGCGGCCGAACATAGGGCGCCCCGGTCAGCCGGGCGAGCTGCGCCAGCGTCATGAAGTACGGGCGCAGCCGCTCCCGCTCGGCGAGCGCCACGCGCGCGTGGCCGAGCACCTCCGTACCGAACTCCCACGGCTCGCGGCGCCCGGCCCAGAGCGCCGAGTGCGTACGGAAGAACGGCAGATGGGCCGCCAGCTGCAGCCAGCGCAGATACAGCTCCGGCGAGGGACTCCCGTCGAACCCGCCGACGTCCGGGCCCGAGTACGGCACACCGCACAGACCCAGCCCGAGCACCAGGGCGAGCGAGGCTCGCAGCCCCGGCCAGCCGGTGCTGACATCGCCCGACCAGGTGCCTCCGTAGCGCTGCATCCCGGCCCAGCCGGAGCGGCTGAACAGGAACGGCCGCTCGTCGGGGCGCAGCCGGCACAGCCCCTCGTAGCCGGCCCGGGCCATGGCCAGCGCGTACACGTTGTGGGCCTCGCGGTGGTCGCCGCCCGGTCCCTCCAGCGCGTGCCGCGCCGAGCGGGGCAGCGTCGGATCGCCGAAGGGCGCGAACGACGTCGGCTCGTTCATGTCGTGCCACACCCCGGCGAAGCCCTGGTCCAGCCGCTCCTGGTACAGCCCGCCCCACCACTCGCGCGCGCGGGGCTCGGTGAAGTCGGGATAGACGCACTCGCCGGGCCAGACCACGCCCCGCACCTCGCCGCCGCGCGCGTCCCGTACGAACGCGTCCGCCGCGAGACCGCTCTCGTACACCGCGTTGCCGCGCCGCGCCTTCACCGCCGGATCGACGATCGACACCAGCCGCACGCCGTCCTCGGCCAGGTCCTCGGCGAGGCCCGGCAGATCCGGGAACCGCTCCCGGTCGACCGTGAACACCTGGTGGGCGTCGTAGTGGTCGATGTCCAGATGGAGCGCGGACAGGGGCAGCCGGTGCTCCCGGTACCCGGCGGCCACCCGCCGCACCTCGGCCTCGCTGCCGAAGCCCCAGCGCGCGTGCTGCGGGCCCAGCGCCCAGGACGGCGGCAGCGCGGGCGCGCCCGTCAGCGCCGTCCACCCCCGCAGCACGCGCGCGGGGGTGCCCACCACCACCCAGCAGCGCAGCGGGCCGCCCTCCATCCGCACCTCGCTGTGTCCGGCCCGGTCATGACCGGAACCCGCGCCCTCCGCGCCCTCGCGCAGCCGGACCCGGCCGTCCCAGGTGTTGTCGTAGAACGCCAGATGGGTCCCGGCGTCCGCCACCACCAGCTGCACCGGCATCGTGATGTACAGCGGGTCGTCGCCCGGGGCGAAACCGCCGCGCGGGTCGGTGTTCCACAGCCGGTACGTCCCGTCGCGCAGCCGGGGTCCGTGCGCGCGCCCGCCGAGCCCGAACACGCGCGCGTCGGCGGCGATTTCGGAGCGCTGCACCCACCGCCCCGGGCCGCCACCGGCCGGTTCCCACCAGCGCGGCGGCAGCTCGCGCCGGAGCACCATCCCGCCGGGGGTGCGCACCTCCACGGCCCCGTACCGCGACACGGTGACCATCACCCGTTCGGACACCACCCGCCAGCCGCCGTCCGTGTCGGGCTCCAGGACCGCGCGCGCGTCCGGCGCGGGCGCGGGCCCGGCCAGCGCGTAGGACGGCTCCGGTCCGGCCCCGTCCCAGCCCCAGAGC
>NZ_JBJHPC010000893.1:0-1907 GCF_045257485.1 Streptomyces sp. YS-3
CCCCACGGGCAAACCCCGCGCGTCCCCCGAAACGCGCCCGTAAGGTGACCGTCATGCAGGTGATCCAGTCGACCAAGCTCGCCAATGTCTGTTACGAGATCCGCGGCCCGGTTCTCGAAGAAGCCATGCGGCTGGAGGCGGCAGGTCACCGCATCCTCAAGCTCAACACCGGCAACCCCGCCGCGTTCGGCTTCGAGTGCCCGCCGGAGATCCTTGAGGACATGCTCCGCAACCTCTCCGGGGCGCACGGCTACGGCGACGCGAAGGGCCTGCTCTCGGCGCGCCGCGCGGTGATGCAGCACTACCAGACCAAGGGCATCGACCTCGACGTCGAGGACATCTACCTCGGCAACGGCGTCTCCGAGCTGATCCAGATGTCGATGCAGGCGCTGCTCGACGACGGCGACGAGGTGCTGGTCCCGGCCCCGGACTACCCTCTGTGGACCGCCTCGGTCTCGCTCGCCGGCGGCACCGCCGTGCACTACCGCTGCGACGAGCAGGCCGACTGGATGCCGGACCTCGCCGACATCGAGCGGAAGATCACCGACCGTACCAAGGCGCTGGTGATCATCAACCCGAACAACCCGACCGGCGCGGTCTACGACGACGAGATGCTGCGGGGCCTCACCGAGATCGCCCGCCGCCACAACCTGATCGTCTGCTCGGACGAGATCTACGACCGGATCCTCTACGACGGCGCCACGCACACACCGACGGCCGTCATCGCCCCGGACCTGATGGTGCTGACCTTCAACGGTCTCTCCAAGAACTACCGGGTGGCCGGTTACCGCTCCGGCTGGATGGCGGTCTGCGGCCCGAAGGCCCACGCCTCCTCGTACATCGAGGGCCTCACGATCCTCGCCAACATGCGGCTGTGCGCGAACATGCCGTCGCAGTACGCGGTGGCCACGGCGCTGGGCGGGCGCCAGTCGATCGAGGACCTGGTGCTGCCGGGCGGGCGGCTGCTGGAGCAGCGCGACACGGCGTACGACCTGCTCACGCGGATTCCCGGCGTGACGTGTGTGAAGCCGAAGGGCGCGCTGTACCTGTTCCCGCGGCTCGACCCGGCGGTCTACAAGGTCAAGGACGACCGCCAGATGGTCCTGGACCTGCTGCGGGCCGAGAAGATCATGGTCGTGCACGGCACCGGCTTCAACTGGCCCGAGCCCGACCACTTCCGCATCGTGACGCTTCCCTCGGCGCAGGATCTGGCGAGCGCGGTGACCCGGATCGGGAGCTTCCTGGACGGCTACAGCCAGATGTAGCCAGGTTCTGGCCCGTACTCAACTTTAGACAGAATCTAAGATAGGATGGCCTCCTGCGTCAGAAGGAGGTCATCTCATGTACGAGCCGATCCGCACGAAGTCGGTGCACAGCACGATGGCCGCCGACGCGCGCATTCCGCACCGCTCCCGCGAGGAGGAGCTGGACATCCAGCTCGCCGGGCACCTCGCGGCGCTGCTCGCGGTCACGGACGAACTGGGCCTGACCGAAGCCGGGGATGCGATCGCGGCGCAGGTCGCGCGGCTGCGGGGCGGGCATCCGCCGGTGCGGCACGCGGGTCTGAGCCGCGCGGCGGCGCCGGCCCTGCACGGGCGCGCACACGCGCTCGCGGGGCGCGCCCTGGTGGTCGCCGCCTCGCGCGCGGACACGGCGGCGGCGATCCTGGCGGCGGAGCGCATGGACGCCCACTCGGCGGCGACCGCCGCCCTCTGATCGGCCCCGGTCCGCGCGCCGCGGAGGTCCGCGGACCGGGTGCCATGTTCCGCGTACGCGGGCTACGGGTGCTACTCGGGCCGCGCCACGCAGTTCCCCGCGCCCCTACTCGGCCCGGGGTTCGTCCGCGGCCCGGTGGGCGGCTGATCGCGCAGTTCCCCGCGCCCCTAAACCCCCGTTCGGCTGCGGGC
>NZ_JBJHPC010000894.1:0-1904 GCF_045257485.1 Streptomyces sp. YS-3
GCCGGGGACGGCCTGAAGGCCCCGGGGAGACCGCGCCTCGGGGCGGCCACCCGGACCTACTGGCCGCCGGTCTCGTACTCCGGGTCCACGTAGCACGGTGAGTCCAGGGCGATGAAGAGGCCGTCGCGGCCCGCCTTCTCCCACTTGGACGCCTTCGGGTCGCGCGAGGCGAAGTCCTCCTCGATCGTCGCCGTGTGATGCAGCTTCAGGTCCTCGACGTCGAGCTGCGTCTGCTGTGCCTTCGAGTTGGCCTTCTCGAAGCGGTAGACCTTCCAGCCGTGCTTGGGCAACTCCTCGTGCAGGCGTGCGAGCGCGGCCGTCAGAATCTCGCGGGACGGGCCGTACGCCTTCCAGAAGTGCTTGACGCGGTAGCCGTGCTCGACCTTGGGGCAGGGGGCGGTGTACGGGGCGCCGTTCGTCATGCCGTACTGCTTCAGCCCTGCGACATCCAAAAGGAGGCTGGACTGCTGCCGGGACAGCTGTTCGGCGTCCTTGACGGCCTTTGTCTCGGGTGTGTAGCCGAGTCCGTCGTCATTCATAGCGGTGCATCCCGCCACCGGGAGCAGGGCGATCGCGGCGGTAGCCGGGAGCAGGGCGATGACTCCGGGACGACGGGCGTTGCGGGGCCTCATCGTTCGAGCACCGCCTCGTCGTACCGGCCGCCGCCACCCCCCTCTTTGCCGTTGGCGGATGCGAGGCGCGTGCCGGTCGCGGATGGGGGCCGGGCGTCCGGCCTCGGCGGAGCCCCCGCGAAGAGCTCGTCCCACTGTGCGCTGAGTGCCATGTGCGGCCGTTCCCCCGTTGCCATGCCTTTTGCTTTCCTTTACTTGCCGACGCAACTTAGCAACCATGCGGAGTGGCATGCGAGCTCGGGGATATGGGCGGATGCGCACGTCAAGTGGTCGCTCTCCGTCGTAAGTGATCACAACTAGGTCAACGGGCGTGAGGAGAGCGCCGGTTGCATGACAGAGTCGTGCGGTGGACGCGCTCAGGCCCCGGGATCCGGCACACATAGGTACGTACGCCCTGCTCGCCCGGCTGGGCGCGGGCGGGATGGGCATGGTCTATCTCGGGCGCTCGCCCGGCGGGCGGCTGGTCGCGCTCAAGGTGATCAAGGACGAGATCACCGACCACCCCGAGGCGCTGGCCCGCTTCCGGCGGGAGGCGGAGACGGTGCGGGCGGTGCGCAGCGCGTACACCGCGAACCTGATCGACGCGTCGCTGGCGGAGCCGCCGTACTGGCTCGCCACGGAGTACGTCTCCGGGCCGACCCTGAGCCGGGCCGTCGCCGACCGGGGCCCGTTCCCGCCCGACACCTGCCGCAGGCTGTTCGCGGCGCTGGCGGAGGGGCTGGCGAGCGTGCACGCGTACGGGGTGACGCACCGGGACCTCAAGCCCCAGAACGTCATCCTGGCCCCGCAGGGCCCACAGCTCATCGACTTCGGCATCGCCCGGGCGGCGGCGGACACGGCCCTCACCCGGACGGGCGCAGCGMCCGGCACGCCCGGCTACACGGCTCCCGAGGTGCTGGTACGCAACGAGGTCGGCGACGCGGCGGACGTCTTCGCGCTGGGGGCGACGATGGCGTTCGCGGCTACGGGGAGGGCGCCGTTCGGGGCCGGGTCGGTGGAGGGGGTGTCGTACCGGGCCGTCCACGAGCCGATCGACGTGGCCGGGGTCGAGCCGGGACTGGCCGCGCTGATCACGGCCTGCGCCGCCAAGGACCCGGCGCACCGGCCGACTCCGGCGGAGGTGATCGTGCGGTGCGGGGTGACCTCGGCGCTGGTCGAGGACCCGTACTACCAGGCGCTCTCGGCGGGCCTGACGGAACCGGCCCCGCACGACCTCCCCACGGCGACGGCCGCGGGCCTGATCCCCGCGGGAGGCGCCGCCCCGTCCTACAC
>NZ_JBJHPC010000895.1:0-1904 GCF_045257485.1 Streptomyces sp. YS-3
GGCGGCCGGGCCGCAGGTGCACCGGGGGCGGGTGTCCGGCGACGGCGATGTGGCACAGATGGGTGTGCGGGTCGTAGAGGGCGTACACACAGGTCGCCGTGGCGTCCCCCAGATCGGCGGTGGCGGCGTCCAGATGGGTCAGTACGGTGGCCGGGTCCAGGTCGAGCCGGGCCAGGGCGCGGGCGGTGGCGCGCAGTTGGCCCATGGTGGCGGCGGCGTTGATGCCGCTTCCCATCACATCGCCGACGACCAGCGCCGTACGGTCGCCGCTGAGGGCGATGACGTCGAACCAGTCGCCGCCGGTCTCGTCGTCGGCGGCGGCCGGCTGGTAGCGGTAGGCGATGTCCAGCCCACTGGGGGCGGCGGGGCGCTGGGGCAGCAGATGGCGCTGGAGCATGAGCGCCGTCTCGCGCTGGCGCTGGTACCAGCGGGCGTTGTCGATGGACACGGCCGCGCGGGCGGCGAGTTCGGTGGCGAGCAGGACGTCGTCCTTGCTGAAGGGGGCGGGGTTGCGGGCCCGCTTGAGGTCGAGGGCGCCCAGGACCTGGCCGCGGGCGATGAGGGGGACGGCCAGGTAGGAGTGGACTCCGGCGGCGGCGAGGAGGTGCACGGCGTCCGCGTCGCGCGCGATGCGGGGCAGGTCCTGGGGGCGCACCTTCGGGACGAGGACCGGGCGGCCGGTGCGGGCGCACTGCGTGACCAGCCGGGTGGGGCCGTACAGGGCGACGTCGCCGACCGGGTCGGCGGCGGCGGTGGCCTCGGTCGGGTAGGCAGCGTTGAGCGCCAGCGCGCGGAACCGCACGGCCCCGTTGTCCGCCTCCCCGGGCCGGGGGCCGGCCAGGACGGTGTCGAGCACGTCCACGGCCGCGATGTCGGCGACCTCCGGGACGGCGACGTCGGCCAGCTCGCGGGCCGTCACCTCCAGGTCGAGGGTGGTGCCGATCCGTACCGACGCGTCCGCGATCAGCGAGAGGCGGCGCCGGGCCTGGGCGGCGGAGACGGCGGCCTCGTGCTGCTCGGTCACGTCGACCACGGACACCGCGGCGCCCAGCACATGCCCGGCCTGGTCGTCGAGCCGGTACACCGACACCAGCCAGGCGTGGTCGCGCTCGGGGTCGGCGGGGGTGCGCCCGGTGGTGAACTCGTCCAGTACCGGCCGCCCCGACGCCATCACCTCCCGCATCCGATCCTCCACCGCGGCCCCGTCCAGGAACGGCAGGACGTCGACGATCCGGCGCCCGAGGTGCTCCTCGGCCGAGACACCGTTGATGCGTTCGAGGGCGGGGTTCACCAGGACGTACCGCAGCTCGGTGTTGAGGACCGCGAGGCCGATGGGTGACTGGTCCACCAGGCGCAGGGAGAGCGCGAGATCGCGTTCCACCCGCCGCAGGGTCGCCTGCTCGGAGGCCAGGCCGAGCGCGAACATCCGGCCGCTGTCGGCTTCCAGGCGTACGTTGCGGAACTCCACGAGCTGCGTACTGCCGTCCTTGTGCCGTATGGGGAAGACACCCGCCCAGGTGCCCTCGCCGGACATCACCTGGGTGAAGAGCTCCAGCACCACATGGCGGTGCTCCTCGGAGACCAGCAGCTTCGCGGCGAACTGTCCGAGTGCCTCCTCGGCGGTGTATCCGTACACCCGCTTTGCCTGCGGGCTCCACAGCCGGATACGGCCCTCGTCGTCGAGGACGACCGCGGCCACCCCCAGCACGTCCAGCAGGCCGCCCGCCACCAGCGACGGGTCACTCGCCCCCGAACGGGCCGGGAAGGACTGCGCATCAGCCATCACCGGCCTCCTCACCCGTACGCCCCTGCGCGGGACACGCCCGCTGACCGGGCCCGGGCCGATCGGCACGACTTTCCGCCTTCCATGCTGCGCCCCGACGCCCGGGCGTGCGACCGGGCGG
>NZ_JBJHPC010000896.1:0-1903 GCF_045257485.1 Streptomyces sp. YS-3
GGGTGGGCGGGCAGCCCCCCGGGACCGAAGGCGGCCCCCGCCCGGCTCCTAGCGGTCCTGCGACAGGGCGTGCAGCTCGCTGAACAGGCCCCCCGAGTGCAACAGGTCCTCGAAGGTGCCCTGTTCGGTGATGCGGCCCCGCTCCATCACCACGATCCGGTCCGCCGTACGGGTGTTCTCGATGCGGTGGGTGACGACGATCGTGATGCGGTCGCGGGCCATTTCCTTGAGGACCGTGAACATCCGGTGCTCGCCGCGCGCGTCCATCTCCGACGTCGGCTCGTCCAGGATCAGCACCGGCGGCCGGCGGTAGAGCGCGCGGGAGCAGGCCAGGCGCTGCCACTGGCCGCCGGAGAGTTCGCTGCCGCCCCACAGCTCCCGGGCCAGCAGCGTGTCGAGCCCGTGCGGCAACTCCTCCACGGCCGTGCGCATCCCCACCGCGTCCACCGCGTCCCACACCGGGGCGTCGTGGGGGGTGCGCGGCTGGCCCAGGGTGACGTTCTCCCGTACGGCCAGCGGCCACTGGCCGAAGAACTGCGGGACCAGACCGGTGCGCCGCCACACCGTCTCGGGGTCGGCCGTGGCCAGGTCGACACCGTCCCAGACCACGCGGCCCTTGTCGGGCAGATAGAGGCCGGTGATCAGACGGGTGAGGGTGGATTTGCCCGAGCCGTTCTCGCCGACCACCGCGACGACCTCGCCCCGGCGCAGGGTGAGCGAGACGCGGTCCACGGCCGGGGCCTCTTTGTTGGGGTACTGGTAGACGACCTCGTCGAGCCGGATCTCCTCCGGTTGCTCCGGAGCGGTCAACGCGCCCCGTCTCGGGGCGCGTTCGGCCGCGAAGTCGAGGAACGCGCGCATGTCGGCCAGGTACAGGCTGGTGTGGAACATCGCCGCCCCGTTGGCGACGACCTGCGACAGGGCCCCCAGCGAGCTCCGCACCGCGACCACGGCCGTCGCCGCCACCCCCAGCTCGACCCGGCCGGTGACGGCGAGCCACGCCAGGGTGGCCCAGGTGGCGAGGAGGAAGGCGCCCCCCAGCGCCGAGGTGACCAGGTCGATCCGCAGCAGCCGGGGCGCCATCGCGAGGGTGCGCCGGTCGATGCGCTCGGACAGGGAGCGGTACCAGAACATCAGGTAGGCGGTCATACCGTTGGCCCGCACCTCGTCCGCGAGCTTCGGCGTGGTCACCCACCAGCGCATCATCCCGCGCACGTTGCGGTCGCCCACATTGGCGTAGTGCGTCTCGTAGTCGACGCGCGCCGACATCACGGCGCCCGTCCCGGCGGGCAGCACCGCCAGCAGGAGCAGGGCGAGCATCAGGGGGTGCAGCACCGCGAGGACGCCCGCCGCCGCGACCATACGGATCACCGCCGCCATGAACTGCTCCGCGTCGCGCACCATCAGATTGGTGCGCATCACCCCCATCTCGGCCGCCTCCTGGCGGTCCGCGAACCCCTCCTGGCCGTACGCGGCGGCCTCCACCCGGCACACCGCCTCGACCAGGTCGGCGTCGGCCGCCGTCGTCAGCGGCGGGGTGATCCTGCCCTCCGCGTACGACGCGAGCGCTGCGGTCACGCGCGCGACGGAGGCCGCGACGGCGATCACCACCAGCGCCGGTAACGCCGCGTCGATCCGGTCGGCCGCCCGGCCCCCGCCCAGGATCGGCGCCATGGCGCGGGCCGTGGCGCCCAGCAGCACCGCCGCCGCGACCCCGGTCACCACCTGGCAGACCAGCAGGAGCAGCACGGAGGTGCGGTCGATCCGCCACGCCATCCGGCAGGTCTGCCCCAGCACGGACGGCAGCCGCCCGCACATCTGCCGGAACGAGGCCCCGCCCAGCGGGTTCTTCCCGTAGTGCCCCGAGAAGGTGATCTCCGCGGGCGGGGGCGGCGGGACAGGG
>NZ_JBJHPC010000897.1:0-1901 GCF_045257485.1 Streptomyces sp. YS-3
GCCCACCCTCGTACCACCCACCCACCAGCTCCCCGGCGAGGTCGAGGCCGACGGCGTACGGATGGTCCTCCAGCCCGCCGCCGGCCTGCAGTCCCCGGCCGAGATGAACGTCTACCTGCCCGACCACAAGGTCCTCTATCTCACCGCCCCCGGCCTCCTCGGCGGCCTCGGGGACGTACGCGCCCGCCACCTCGACGAGACCCTGAAGGCCTTCAGCGGCGCCGCGGAGGTCGTGGCCGGGGCGTACGAGTGGCCCGGCTGGGGCGGGAAGGCCGTCACCGCCCGGCTCGCCGCCCGCCGGGACGCCTGGGTCAGGCGCCAGACCCAGCCCTCGAACCAGCCGTTCTACGCGCCCGGCTACGTCGGCACCGCCACCCAGGCCGCCCGCCAGACCTGGCTGCGCCTGCTCGGCCACGAGTTCGTCGCCGCCACCGACGCGGTCGCCGCGACCCCCGCCTCCGCCGCGACCGCCAAGCGGTACGTGGTGGCCCTGGGCGGCGCCGAGGCGGTGCTGGCCACCGCGCGCGAGGAGTACGACGCGGCGACGCCCCGCTACGAACGGGTCGTCGAGCTCCTCGACCACGTGGTGGCCGCCGCCTGCGACCCCACGACGGTCTCACCCGCCGTCCTGGACGCCGCCACCTCGCTCCAGGCGCTGGCGCTGACCCAACTGGGTTACCTCGCCGAGTACGGCCCGCTGCGCAACGCCTATCTCACGGCCGCCCTCGACCTGCGCCCCGGCCCGCGCCGGCCCGGCGCCCGCCCCGTCGTCGGCGACCTGGTGCACTACGCCAACCCGGCCCAGTACTTCGCCGCCCTGGCCGCCCGGCTGGACGGTCCCAGCGCGGCCGAGCTGCGTGATCCGGTCGTCCTGCTGTGGAACTTCACCAACACGGGCCAGTCGGGCGTCACGGTGCTGCGCGACGGCGTCCTCGTCTACACCGACACCCGCGGCGACACCATGCCGCCCGGCGTGGACAAACCGCACGCCACGATCGTGCTGACCCGCGACACCCTGGACCGGCTCCTCGCCCCGGGCACGGACTTCGCCGCCGGTTTCGACGAGGCCGTCCGCGCGGGCCGCGTCCAGATCGACGACCGGGCCCGGCGGACACGGTGTTCGGCTGTCTGCACCCGGCCGCCCCGGCCGTGAACTGAGCCCGGACACCGGCGGGGACGGCGGACGCCGGTCCGTCCCCGCCGGTCCGTCCCGGCCTACGGGTGCCGCGTCCTGCGGACGGCCCGGCCGGCCAGGACGTCCGTGCGCCGCCCGTCCTCGATGACGAACCTCCCGTCGATCAGGACGTACGGGATACCCGTGGGCAGGGTCCGGGGCCGCTCGAAGGTGGCGCCCGCCGCGACCGTCTCCGGGTCGAACAGGACGAGGTCCGCGCGGTAGCCCTCCCGGACCAGGCCCCGGTCGGTGAGCCGCAGCCGGGCCGCCGGGCGCGAGGTCAGATGCGCGACCATCTCCTCCAGGGGAAGGATGCCCAGGTCACGGGCGTAGTGGCCCAGGTAGTGCGGGAAGGTGCCGTAGGCGCGCGGGTGGGGCTTGGCGCCCTGGAGGATGCCGTCGCTGCCACCGGTGTGGACGCGGTGACGCATGATCGCCCGGACGTTCTCCTCGTGGCCCACGTGCTGGAGGATCGTCGGGCCGAGACGGTCGTCGATCAGCAGCCGGCGGGCCGTCGTCCACGGCGTCTCGCCGCGCTCGCGCGCGGACCGGGCGACCGTCCGGCCCACGAACGGCGCGAGGGCCGGGTCGCCCACGCCCGAGATCTCGATCGTCTCCCAGTCGATGGGCACGCCGTGGCAGCCGTCCGCCCCCACCACCTCCAGGTCGTGGCGGATCCGCTCGGCCGTCGCCCCGTCCCGCAGCCGCGCGAGCACCGCCTCGGGCC
>NZ_JBJHPC010000898.1:0-2141 GCF_045257485.1 Streptomyces sp. YS-3
ACCCGCCGCAGCTGGGCGGCCGGGGGCGCCCCGTAGGCGCTCACCGCGTCCGCCAGCGCGTCCGCGACGACCAGCCGCGCCCCGTCCGGCAGCCGGTCGGGCCGCTCGGCGCGCTCGGCGTCCGTACGGAGGTCGACGACGGTACGGAGCCCGAGCCCGGCCACCGCCGGGTCCCGGGCCGGGTCGAACCGGTCCAGCGCCCCGGCCCGGAAGACCAGGCCGGGCCGGACCGTACGGCCGCCGGCGAGCGGGATGCCGCCGAGATCGCGGAGGTTGGCGACGCTGGTGGCGGGGATCGCGGTCATGGGCGGACGCACTCCTGGGGCAGGGGCGGCCGGGCGCGGGCCGCCAGGTCGGTGCGGCCGGTGCCGCTGTCAAGTGGGTGTGCAACCGCGGAGGGTGCCGGGGTCGCGTGCGGGGGGCTCACCACCCCGGCGGCGCACCCGGCGCCGGTGGCTCCCGCGGTACCCGGCGCCGTACGTCCTACGCGTGCGACGCGTTCGACGGGGGCGGCGCGACGGTCATGGGAAAGGCGCTCCTCGGGTCGTCAGGGGGCAGCGGGCGGCGCCTGCGGAGCGCACGGTGACGGAGGTGCGACTGTCGGGTCATGGGGCCACTGAAATGGCCAAACGCCCACGGGAGAGGGGTGGTTGAAGGCACGATGGAGGTATGCGCACCCTTGTACGAGCGGCCCTGGCAGCCGCGGTCGTGACCCTAGCCGCGGGCTGCGGCGGGGGCGGCCACGACGCGCCCAAGACGGCCGGCGGAACCCTCGAAGAGATAGCGGCCCAGGCCGCCTGCAAACCGAAGATCTCCACCAACGCGGCCGAGCTCCGGCAGGCCAACTGCGACACCGCGGACGGCCGGTACGTCCTGGCGACCTTCGCCACCGACCGCGGCCAGCGGGAGTGGATCAACGGCGCCAAGGACTACGGCGGCGCCTATCTGGTGGGCCGCAAGTGGGTCGCCGTGGGCGACGAGAGCGTGGTGGACGCACTGCGCGGCCGGCTCGGTGGCAGTGTCGAGACCGGGACCAACCATTCCGGACACCACCACATGAGCTGACCGCGCGGTGCGTGCTCCCCCGGGTGGGGTGACCCGGGGGAGCGCATCAGGGGGAGCGGGTTTCCAGGCGCGTGCGCGCCCTGGCTGTCAGGCGCAACTGCGCCCCGTGTTGATGCAGGTCACCGCCTTCCTCATCAGCTGGTCGCTGAAGACGTTGATGAAGTCACCGTGATCGGTGACCGGCTTGTGGAGCTGCTCGGGGAAGGAGTCGACGGCGAACCCGGGGCCCGGCGGCACGGCGTACACGATCCGCTGCTGGAGCTGCGGGATCGCCTTGAAGCCGCGCGGGCACGCACCGTTCCTGCCCGCGAAGGCGACGTGCGTCCGGTGGTTCGCGCTGTCCGTGTTCTTCCCGTCCCAGCAGCTCTGGAAATTGAAGGTGCGGACGACATTGCTGCCCTGGGGGCAGATCGGGTATTTGTCCTTGAGCTGGCGGTTCTCGAATCCGGTGCAGCTCCAGGACGCGTTGGCATTCGCGTTGCCGTTGGTGAAGGCCTTCGCGTCGCCGGTGATGATCCGCAGAAAGCGCGGCATGGCGGTGACCTTGCTGACGGGATTACCGGCGAGCTTGATGGTCACCTGGGAAGGCGTCTGGATCTTTCCGACGTTCTTGTCCCGGCCGCCGCCGTCCGCGTTGGCGTCGTTCTCGTTCTGGCCGTTCTGAAGGCGCAGTACGGGCCAGTAATAGGTGGACTTGTCGCCCTGATTACGGCAGCTGGTGCCGCCGTTGGCCAGATCGGCGTCGCTGGAGAACGCGTCGGTCGCCTGGTTTCCGACATAGTCGTGCATATGGTGGGCGCCATTGCTCACACCGGGCGCGACGATGACGTAAGGCGTCTGGATCTTTCCGACGTTCTTGTCCCGGCCGCCGCCGTCCGCGTTGGCGTCGTTCTCGTTCTGGCCGTTCTGAAGGCGCAGTACGGGCCAGTAATAGGTGGACTTGTCGCCCTGATTACGGCAGCTGGTGCCGCCGTTGGCCAGATCGGCGTCGCTGGAGAACGCGTCGGTCGCCTGGTTTCCGACATAGTCGTGCATATGGTGGGCGCCATTGCTCACACCGGGCGCGACGATGACGT
>NZ_JBJHPC010000899.1:0-1891 GCF_045257485.1 Streptomyces sp. YS-3
GGGCGCGGCCGGGGCGGCGGGTTCGGCCGCGAGGGCCGGGTCGCCCACCAGGACGCGCTGATGCAGCTCCTTGAGCGGACGGCCCGGCTCGATGCCCAGCTCGTCGTCGAGGAGCTGGTAGTAGTCGCGGTACGAGGCGAGCGCGTCGGCCTGCCGCCCCGACCGGTAGAGCGCCAGCATCAGCTGGCAGCGCAGCCGCTCGCGCAGCGGGTACTGGGCGACCAGCGTGCTCAGTTCCGGCACCGACTCCTCGTAGCGGCCCAGCTCGACGAGCGCGTCCAGCCGGTCCTCGCGCGCCACCAGGCGCAGTTCCTCCAGCCGGTCGGCCTCGGCCAGCGCGAAGCTGCGGTCGCTGACGCCTTCGAGCGCGGGCCCGGTCCACAGGGCGAGCGCCCGGTCGAGCAGGGCGACGGCGGCCTCGGCGTCGTCGTCGGCCGCCGCTTTGCGGGCCTGGTCGGTCAGGTGTACGAAGTGCAGGGCGTCCACCTGTTCGTCGGCCACCTGGAGGGTGTAGCTGGTGTTGCTGCGGGCGCCCGCGCTGAGCAGGAGCTCGAAGCCGGAGGTGGCGCGCCGGCCCGGTTCCAGGATGCGCCGCAGATGCATGACGTGGGTGCGCAGCGCGCTGACCGCGCCGTCCGGCGCGTCACCCTCCCACAGGAGCTCGGAGAGCCGGGAGGTGCTGACCGGGCGGCCCCGCGCGAGGGCGAGGACCGCGAGGAGCGCGCGCTGCTGCGGCCCGAGGCCGATGTGCCGGCCCTGGACCTCCACACTCACCGGGCCCAGCAGACGGACCCGGACCGACTCCTTCGGTGCCGGCTGAGCCCTGGGCCCCGAGGTGCGGCTCACACCATTGCCCTCTGCTTCCCTGTTCCCGCTGCCGTTCCGCGTACCTCTGTCGCGCGTGTCCGCAGTCCCGTCCGGCGGGGAACGCTCAGCCGGGGCCGGTGACGAAGCCCCGGATGACCGGGCCGGAGACGGAGAACTCCCACGCGGTGTCGATGTCCCCCCAGATGTCGTTGTGGAAACGCGCTGTCACCGACAGACCGTCAAGTGACTCCCGTACCACCTCCATTCGCGCGTGGGCGGAGAACAGCTCCCGCTCCACCCAGTCCTCGGGATCGCGCTCGGTCCCGACGTCGACCACCGTGGCGTCCTTGGCGAGCACGGCCCACAGGGCCTGCGGATCCTGGGCGTTGACCGCGTCGACGAACGCGCGTACGACCGGATGGGAGGGCATGCCGGGGGGAGTCATCTCTTGAGCCTCTCTGGAGCGGTGGGTACGGGTCCGGCGCCGGCTCAGTCGTCGGTCACGGCCCGGTGCAGCGCGTGGGTGTCCTCGAAGAGGTGATACCGGGCGATCTTCCCGTCCACGACGGTGACATGTGCGGCGAAGGGCGTCACCAGAGGCTTGCCGGTGGCTTTGACGGTGTCCCGGAGATGGCCGATGATCACCCCCTGTTCACCCTCGACCACGATGTGCGTCACCGTGAACTCCTCGGGCTTCAGATACTCGTGGAGGGTGGTGAAGAACTTCATGACGCCCTCCCGCCCGGTGCGGGACCCCGACCACGGCACCGCCGGGGAGCCCGGAGCGTTGAATTCCGCCGACTCGGCGAAGACCTGCACGGCGCTGTCCAGATCCCGCTGCGAAAGCCGGGCCAGATAGGTGTCGATCGCGGCTCGGGTGGCCTGCGCGGCTCCCTCGGGGGCCTGCCTGGTCATCTCACCAACTCCTCGTCCGTACTGTTCCCTGGGCGTGAGGCTCCAGTGTGGTGCGCCGGTGGCGGGGAGCGTAAGTCGCGCGCCGCTTTCCGGCCACGCGCCGCCGCTCGGCGCGTACGGGAGCCCGGCCGCCGGTGACCGCGGCTCGGGCGGGCCGGAGCGGCTGCCG
>NZ_JBJHPC010000900.1:0-1890 GCF_045257485.1 Streptomyces sp. YS-3
GGCTGCGCGGGGGCGGCCGGGTGGGTGCCCGGCCGCGCGCTCTCCGGAGGCTCCTCCGCGTACCCCTCCGCATGACCTTCCGCCGGTCCTTCCGCGGGTCCTTCCGGGTGTCGCGCCATCACTCTCCGCCTTCCTTGTGCGTCGCCGACGCCTGCTGACCCGTCGCGACCGCGCCGCCGCTCATCGCCCCGATGAACACCCCGCCGCCGCTCACCGTGACGATCTGCTGCTCGAAGTCGCCCGTCTCGTAATTCTTCGCCCGCAGCGCCGCCCGCACCCCGCTGGCGATACGGTCCTGGACGGTCCGTACGTACCGTTTGACGTCCATGTTCTGGAACACGGACAGATCGCTGGTGCTCCCCAGCTCCCGTACGGAGGTGGCCGGTCCGTCCGGCAGGGCGTGCCGGGGGTTGGCCAGCCAGGTGCGGAACTCGGAGACCGCGGTGCGGACCAGCGACGTCATGGCGGCGAAGTTCGCGGTCGGGGCGGCGAGCAGTCCCCGGACCGTGTCGCGCAGGATGTCGCCCTCGCCGCGCGCCTCGATCACGTCGACGGCCCGGAACTCCAGCCGCACGGGCGTCAGGACGTGCGGCACGACCTCCAGGACGAGCATGCCGCCCTGGGTGTGGACGCGGACGAGCACGGAGACCACGACCTGCTCGTCCCAGGTGCCGATCCGGACGCGCAGGAAGTGGCGGCGCGCCTCGCCCCCCTCGCCCACCGCCTCGTCGAGGTGGCGCCGTACCGCCGCCGGGTCGTAGGCGACCTTCCAGCGGGCGACCCCGGACGGCAGATAGACGAACTCCTCCACCTCCAGCTCGCGCAGCCGGTCGCGGCTGGTGGCGGCGGCCGAGGTGCGCAGGGCCTCCAGCTCCGGCTTGATGAGGTCGATGACCTCGCGCCCGGTGAGCGGGCCCGCCCCGGCGTCCGGCGGCGCGTCCCGGCGCTTCTTCAACTCCATGACCAGCGACCACTGTTCGGCGTACGGCAGGCCGGCGCCGATGAACGGGCGGAACGGGTCGTAGATCGTGAGCGCCGCGTACTGCTCGCGGTCGATGGCGGCGCCGATGCGCCGGTAGCGGTGCGGCAGTGCCTCGCGGCGGGTGTGCGGATAGGCCTCGGAGCCCAGTTCGTGGCGCATGACGGCGGTGACGTCCGCGCGGTAGGCCCAGACGGGCAGCACCAGCAGCAGCGGGAACACCACGCCCGCCCAGGCGTCGGCGCCGCTGAACAGCGTGTACAGGGCGGCCGTCCAGTACACGAGCGCCACCGTGAACGGCACCAGCGGCAGCAGGATCTGCAGCCGGCCCCTGGTCGCCTCCTTGACCATCGACCGGTCGAGGGTGAAGACCGCCACCCCGAGCCCGGCCCCGGCGCGCGCGCCCCCGAGGACCAGGCAGACGAGGGCGTACGCCAGCCAGCCGGGGATCGGAAGCATCCGGTCCGAACCGATCCCGGCGAACCAGAGGGCGATGAAGGAGCCCCAGACGCCGAGGAGCATGAGCGCGGTCTCCGCCTCCTTGCGGCGGGCGCGCAGCGCGTGCGCGAGGACGGGCAGCGCGTCGACGCCCAGGGAGAGGGAGATCGGGCGCTCCTCGTGCTGGACGAGCTCCTCGATCACCCGGCGGCGGAAGGTGCTGTCGAGGTAGACGCCCGCGCAGAGCAGCCGGGTCGCCTCGGTGCGGGTGGCGCCACCGCCGCCCGGCCGGGCGTACGCGGGACCGTACTCAGGACCGGTCTCGGCCATGTGCCCCCCTGTCCCGCACCGGTACCCCGGCACCGGCACGCCTCGTTGCCCCGGTCCGCCCGCTTCCGCGCACCCAGTGTCCTCCCGTGACCGCCGTGAGGGGGGCGTTTTCGGGAGGGTGCCCGGGGGCGGCTGTGCGGGAA
>NZ_JBJHPC010000010.1:0-38075 GCF_045257485.1 Streptomyces sp. YS-3
GGGCGGGCCGGCGAGACCGACCTTGCCGACGAACGTGACGGTGTTGCCGCTCACCTCGGCGCACAGGCGGGTCGAAAGGCCGGACTGCAGGCCGGAGTTGCCGCAGGAGACCACGGTGTCGGTGGCGCTCGCGGGGGCGGCGACCGCGATTGCCGGGGTGAGGGCGGCGAGGCTCAGGCTCGCGACTGCGGCAGTGAGGAACGTCAAACGCTTCATAGTGGATCTCCCTGCAAGAGGGGCCGTCGGGCGGATCCGAACGGCTCACATGCCATGTGATATTTCACATGGCATGTGAAGATCAAGTGATCGTCACGTGAATGACTTGAAATCGTGTGACGGCGGCTCGGAAACGTCCAATTCTGGAAGCGGAGTTGACGGACCAGGCGGTGACAGAGGGGCGCGTCGGCCGGGTTCCTGGGCCGCTATCCGAAACTGCACGATGTCTACGGCACCCGAGTCCGCCGCACGCTGACCGAGCACGAACCCGCCCTCGGACCGACGCGCAACGACGAGCGCGCCGGGCAGAGC
Source organism: Streptomyces sp. YS-3 (assembly GCF_045257485.1). Classification (NCBI taxonomy): domain Bacteria; kingdom Bacillati; phylum Actinomycetota; class Actinomycetes; order Kitasatosporales; family Streptomycetaceae; genus Streptomyces; species Streptomyces sp. YS-3. Next base: position 529 of record NZ_JBJHPC010000010.1, read on the forward strand.
GCCTGCAAGCAGCAATCGCCAACCCCGACGCCGCCGCGGTGCTGCGCCTGTTGCGGGACCGCCGGTGGGGCATCGTCACCTCAGGCCGAACACCCACGGTCCGGCAGCGCCTCCGCGCAGGCGGGCCACCCGATCCTCCGATCCTGGTCGACAGCAGCCAGGTCCGACGGGGTAAACCCGATCCGGAGGGCCACCTACGCGCGGCCCAGCTCCTCAAGGTGCCGGCCTCGACTGCCTGGTGATCGAGGACGCTCCCGCCGACGTAGAAGCGGCCCGGGCCGCAGGCATGACGATGACCCCGAACTCGCCGGTTGCGAGCGCGTCCGCGACTGCTACGTGACCAACCACCTCCCGCTGGTCACCCGCCTGCCCGGCCGGCTCGCGTTGGCGCTACACCTTCGGCGTCGCAGCGACGCAGGGACAGACGCCCGTACTTCGCGGTCTTCGAAGCCGAGTTCGCTGACGCTGCGGCAGTGACTGTGGCAAGAGCGTCGCCGCAGGGCGCCAAGTGGCCGCCGATGTCGCCAACTACGCCACCGGCGGTGCGGTCGTCGTCATCCACTATCCGGTGCAACTCGGCACCGGCTGAGCCCGCTGGGCGGGGGTCCCGTCCGACGGGTCCAGGAGCAGCTGTTGGACGGCGCCCCCCAGCTGCAGCGACGCATTTCTGAACGACACACGCTTCACTCCGTCAGCGTGCCCGCTCCACGCGGCGCTCGTCCCACACCGGCTCCGGCGTCTCGCGTACCCCGCCGTCGCTGCCGAACACCAGGAAGCGGTCGAAGGATCGGGCAAACCAGCGGTCGTGGGTGACCGCCAGGACCGTCCCCTCGTACGCCTCCAGCCCCTCCTGCAGGGCCTCCGCCGACTCCAGGTCCAGGTTGTCGGTCGGCTCGTCCAGCAGCAGGGCGGTGGTTCCCTGCAGTTCCAGCAGCAGGATCTGAAAGCGCGCCTGCTGCCCGCCGGAGAGCCGGTCGAAAGCCTGGTCACCCTGCCGGTCCAACTCGTAGCGGCGGAGCGCCGACATGGCCGCCCCCCGGTCCTGGGCGTGCTCGGTCCACAGGATGTCCACCAGGGTGCGCCCCATCAGTTCGGGATGCGCATGCGTCTGGGCGAAGTGACCCGGTACCACCCGTGCGCCCAGCTTCACCGTGCCCGTGTGCGCCACGTCCTCCCCGGCCAGCAGCCGCAGGAAGTGCGACTTGCCCGAACCGTTGGAGCCGAGCACCGCCACCCGCTCGCCGTAGAAGATCTCCAGAGAGAAGGGCTTCATCAGCCCAGTCAGCTCCAACTGCGTACAGGTGACGGCCCGCACCCCGGTGCGCCCGCCGTGCAGACGCATCCGGATCTCCTGCTTGCGCGGTGGCTCCGGCGGCGGACCGGCCTCCTCGAACTTGCGCAGCCGGGTCCGGGCCGCCTGGTAACGAGAAGCCATGTCGTCGCTGCGCGCGGCGTACTGCTGCAGGTCCCGTACCAACTTTTTGAGTTGGGCGTGCTTCTCGTCCCAGCGGCGGCGCAGCTCCTCAAATCGGGCGAACCGCTCCTGCCGCGCCTCGTGGAAGGTGCCGAAACCGCCGCCGTGCACCCAGACGTCGGAGCCGGCCGGGCTCGGCTCCACCGCGATGATCCGCTCGGCGGCCCGTGCCAGCAGCTCCCGGTCGTGCGAGACGAACAGCACGGTCTTGCCGGTCTCGGCGAGCCGGTCCTCCAGCCACCGTTTGCCCGGTACGTCCAGGTAGTTGTCGGGCTCGTCCAGCAGGAGAACCTCGTCGGGACCGCGCAGCAGCGCCTCCAGGACGAGCCGCTTCTGCTCACCGCCCGAGAGCGTGCGAATCTGACGCCACTGCGCCTTCTCGTACGGCACGCCGAGCGCGGCCACGGTGCACATGTCCCACAGGGTCTCCGCCTCGTAGCCGCGTGCCTCCGCCCAGTCGGCCAGGGCCTGGGCGTACTTCATCTGAGCGGCCTCGTCGTCCACCGTCATGATCAGGCGTTCGGCCGCGTCCACGGCCTGCGCGGCTTTCCGGATGCCTGGCGGCGCCCCCGACACCAGCAGGTCGCGGACCGTGCTCTCGTCCCGCACCGAGCCGACGAACTGCCGCATCACCCCGACACCGCCGCTCGACGTGACCGTGCCGCTGTGCGGTTTCAGCTCGCCGGACAGCAGCCGCAACAGGGTCGTCTTGCCGGCGCCATTCGCGCCGACCAGGGCCGCCACCACTCCCTCGCCCACCCGGAACGACACGTCGCCGAGCAACGTCCGCCCGTCGGGCAGGTAGTACTCGAGGTGAGCGGCCTCCAGATGTCCCATCTTTCCTGTGTCCTTGTCTGCTGTACGGATACGGCGTGGGTGCGCCGGCGTGCTGTGTGGCAGGCGGTTCCCGGACCACGGTGCCATGCGGGTTTGGTCGACGGCTGCTCATTTTTTCCGGGCCGTTGGCGGCCGGGGGTCCCCCGGGGTCGCCAGGGCATCCGCTCAGGCTGCCTGGTCGAGGGCTTCCATTCGGAAATGGTCCAGCGCTGCTTGCATCCGGGAGATGGTTTCGGCCACGTCGCTGCCCTCCACGTCCACATGGCCCGACGAGGCGTGCCGGCCGATGACGTATTCGGTGAAACCGCCCGGACGTCCGTCGACCAGCGGCAGGGAGCGACAGGGAGCGGTCATGCGTCCTCCTTGGGCAAATGGAGGGCGGTGGAGTCGTACAGTTCCGGGTCCGCCGGATCGGGGTGGGTAGAGCCGGGGGTGCCGGCCGGGGCCGTGAACCGGTGGCGTACGGCGAAGGCGACGGCGGCGCCCGCGAGCAGGGCGGCGACCGCGGCGACGAAGGCCGCCCAGGTGCCGTAGGCGCCGACGAGGAGACCGCCGAGCTGGGCGCCGACGGCGGTGCCGACGACGTTCACGGTGATGACCCAGGTGAAGGCCTCGGTGATGGCGCCTGACGGGGCCGTGCGGGCGACGAGTTCGTATTCCACGGCCGTCACCGGGGCGATGACCACGCCGCCCAGGGCGAGGGCCACGCCCATCGACCAGTTGTCCCAGGCGAGCAGGGGCAGCGCGGTGAGCGCAGACAGGATGAGCAGGCCGACGGCGAAGGTGCGTTCGGCGGGCCAGTCCCGGGTACGGCTGCCGTACCAGAGCCCGCCGACGAGCCCGCCGATGCCCCAGGCACCGAAGATCAGGCCGATGCTGTCCGCGGAGCCGTGTTCCTCGGCGAAGGCCGGCAGGACCAGGTTGAACACGCCCATGGACACGGCCGCGCAGACCAGAACGGCCAGCAGCCGGACCAGGCCCGGCGAGCGCAGCGCGCCCAGCAGGTCGCTCTCGGTCTCCTCTGCGCGCCAGTTGCGCGAGGCTTGCGTGGTGGCGAAACCGATGGCCCCCACGCCCGCCAGAAGGCCGCCGACGACCAGGGCCGTGGCCGGGGTCCCCCAGAACAGTACGGCGCTCAGCAGCAGCGGTCCGCCGATGACGAAGACCTCGCTGAGCACCGCTTCCAGGGAGAATGCCGCCTCCCGGCCGCTGGGCAGCGCGCTCCACAGCGACCGGACACAGCCGCTGACCGGTGGGATCGTGGCGCCCGCGACGCTCGCGCACACCAGCTGCGGGATGCGGGCGTCGGGCGCGGTGCACACCAGGCCGATCAGTGCCAGCGGGTGGACGGCACCGGTCAGGAGGAGCAGGGGAGTCTGGCCGTATACGTCGACGCGGCGGGCGACGACCGGCGCAAGCACCGCACCGCCCAGCGTGTAGCAGGCCAGCAGCAGGCCCGCGGAGCCGTAGCCCGTGCCGCGCGAGGTGGCGAACACTACGAGGGCGAGCGTGACCAGGTACAGCGGGAACCGGCCGACGATGCTCCACAGCAGCGGGGCGCGCATGTTCTTGTCGCTCAGGACGGTGAGGAACCGGTTCCCGGCGGGCGGGGTCCGGGAGTCGGTTTCGGTGGACGGCATGTCGGGCCGGCTGTCGGATGCGGCGTGGGTCATGGCATTCTCTCGGTTCTCGTGGGGACGTCCACGAGGAGGGACGGTCCGCCGGGCAGGGAGGTTGCCGTTCAGAGCGCGGCAACGACGGCCGCGATCTCCTTGGCCAGCAGGATCTGTTCCGCCTCGTCGAGTTCCGGGGTGAGCGGTACGCACAGGGTGCGGCTCAGCCCGTCGCGAGTTGCGGCGAACCCGTCCCGGCTCAATGGCGCGTAACGGTCGTCGCCGTCGGCCAGGTTCCACGGGAACCCATCCGCGTACAGCGAGGCGCGGCCCGCCACCACCGGGTGCTCGGGCAAAAGGTACTTGTCCAGGCTCCAGCAGGGCAGCCCCCGTTCCTCCAGCCGCTCTATGGCCCGGTCTCGGAGGTGTCGCGACTCCAGCAGCAGTCGCACGCTGGTCTTGACGTCACCGGGGCGCTTGGGGATCACGGTGACGTCCGGGCGCTCGCCGAGCGTCTCCAGCGTCAGAGCGTAGTGCCGCTCCAGAGAGGAGAGGATCTCGTCCAGCCGCCGGAACTGCTGGAGCTGTACGGCGGCCACGGCCTCGTTGGCGCACAAGTTCTCGCCGTAGAACGCGCCGGGGTTCCAGCCCGGGTACTTGCCCTGCTCGCGGGCCGAGCCGTGGTCGGTGTAGGAGCGCAGGACGTCCCAATGGGAGGGGTCGCGGACCACGACCAGGCCGCCCTCGCCGGAGGTGAGGATCTTGGCGTGGTGGAAGCTGAACGTGCCCGCATAGCCGACGGTGCCGGCGTGCCGCCCGTCCGTGTGGCGTCCTCCCATGGCCTGCGCGGTGTCCTCGATCAGGTACGGCACCCGCTCGGGCAGGTCGACGACGGTGCCCTCCATGTGCGCCACCACCACTCGTTCCGCGTCCGCGGGCAGCAGCGAGGCGTCCAGGCCGAACCGTTCATCGACGTCGACGAGGACCGGAACCAGTCCGCAGGACAGCACGGCACCGGCCACTGCGACGAACGTGACCGCCGGTATGTACACGGGGTCGCCCATCCGCGGTCGGGTTCCCATCAGCGCCACGCGCAGGGCCTGTGTGCCGTTCGGCACGGTCAGCGCCCGCCCCGCGCCGAGCCGCTCGGCGGCGTACGCCTCCAGCAGGTCGGCGTTGCTCGGCGCAGGGGCGCTGTAGCGGAAGAGGACCTTGTTGTCGAGGGACCGGTGCAGTTCGGGGGTGTCCCCCAGGGAGAGGTAGTTGGCGCCGTAGGGGAGGGGACGCAGCATCAGCGGGCTTCCGTTCGAGGTGGGTTGGCAGGGGGTGCGGGGAGAGGCCGCGTCAGAACGGGGCGAGCAGGAGCTGCCGGACCTGACGGGCGACGCGCTGGGCACCGCGCCGGTCGTCGCCGGCGTGCTCCAGTGCCCGGGAGACGCTGTTCCAGAGCGGGTCGGCACCTCGGACGGCGCGGGCGGCCGAGCTGTCCGGTGAGGTCGCGTCGAGCACTTCGATGCAGGTCGCCTCGGTGATCCCTGCAAGCCGACCGGCCTGGTCCGCGTCCAGCGCTGGGAGCAGCAGCAGCGGGACCCGAGCGGCGTGCGCCTGGTTGACGGCAGTCAGCAGGGGCGAGGAGACCAGCAGAGACGCCTCGGCCAGCAGCCGCTCCGTGGCGGCCTCCTCGACCCCTATGACGGGCAGCGTGCCGGTGTCCTCTCCGGCTGCGGACAGCAGGGCGGGCCGGGCGGACACCGGCGCGTCGAGGACCACACCGAGCAGCGGTTTCCCGTCGTACCGTGCCGCTTCCGCGGCGGTGCGCAGGGTTGCGCCCGCCCGGGCGACGGCCGCGTGGTCGGCGGGGTGCAGATCCGGTGTGGACAGCTGGAGGACCGCGCCGCGCGCCGCGCGCGCCCGGGCGGCCCGGGGCGGCGCGATCGTGCCGACCGTGTGCACACCCATGGCGCGCTGCCCGCCCAGCCAGCCCGGCCGGTGCAGGCAGCGGACGGCCGACGGCGGCCAGGTGTCGCCGGGCGGGGGGCCACCGGAGGCGACGAATACCACGGGCACACCGGAGGCGCTCAGGCGCGCGGCGAGCACATCGTCGTCGCACACCACGGCGGCTCCGAGGGCGGGGCCCGCGTCCGGTTCGGCGGTCAGCTCGACTTCGGTGAGGTGGGCGCTGACGTGGCGCAGCGCGGCCTGGGACTCCAGCGTGGGTCGGGCGGCGGCGAGAACGCGCAGCCGCGGCGGGGCGGGATGCGGGGCTGTGGTGGGTGAGGACATGGTGGCTCCGGGCGCGGTCGGTTCCAGACGCGGGCGTGAGGGAAAGGCGGGGCCGTCAGTAGCGCCAGGCCGGTACGGCGCCCATGCGGGCGAGGTCGTCGCTGTAGCCGGCGGCGGTCGCGGAGCAGCCGCCGCACATCGTCGGACCCTGCTGCTTGAAGAGATCCGCGTGGGTGCGGAAGACCGGGCTGTCGAGCGTGACCTTGCCGTCGTCGGTGCGCAGCGGCGCGCCGCCGGGGCCCTCGTCCCCCTCCTTGTGCGGAAGGCAACTGCACGAGAACATCCGGCCGTTCTTGCCGTCCAGGTAGATCACGTCGTCGGTGACCAGACACAGCGGCTCCGAGGCGCGCGGCGGCAGGGACTCCTCGAAGAAGGCCTTCTGCTCCTCGGGTGTGTCGCCGTAGAAGCGCTTGCCGAGCGGTACGAGCGTGGTGGTCGGGTCGGCGGTGTAGATGGGCTCACAGGCGGCGATGACCTCCTCCGCCGACGGATAGCGGATCTCACGGTCCAGCTTGATCGCGGACAGCTCCCACTGCTGGACTCCGAGGTCGGTCAGTACCCGCTGCAGCTCGGGCATCTGCGCGAAGTTGTGGGGTCCCACGACGGAGTTGACGCGCGGGATGATCCCCAACTCCTTCGCCCGGCGCAGCCCTTCCAGACCGTTGTCGAACATGCCGGGAGAGCGGCGGTAGACGTCGTGGGTGGCGGCGGAGGAGCCGTCCAGGCTGACGATCACCTGGGCCAGTCCGGCGTCGGCGAGCCGGTCGACGAAGCGGGGCAGGAACATGCCATTCGTGATCAGCGACATGCGCATGCCGTGCTCCGTGCCCATACGCACCAGATCGACGACGTCCCGGTGCATCAGCGGCTCGCCGCCGGTGAAGCGGACGTAACCCACCCCCTTCGCCACCGCCTCCGGCAGCAATTCGGCGAAGTCCTCCGGGGTGAACCGGTAGGTGTCCCGGGACAGGGCGAACTCGCACATGAAGCAGTCGGCGTTACATGCCTCCAGCACACGGATGAACAGATACCGGTGTCGTTCCTGCATGATCGGTCAGCCTTTCAGGAAGGGAGGTCGGCGGGGCGGCGACTGGTGCCGCGGCGAGCCGCGGTGGCCAGCACGATGTCGGCGACCTGGGCCGCGCCGCCGGTGCCTACCAGCCGGGCCAGGGCGGTCCATTCGCCTTGCTGCCGCTCGACCGCGGCGAGGCAGGCGCCGATGCGCTCGGTCAGGGCCGCGCGGACCGGTGCGGGGGTGCGGGCGGCGCGCGCGATCCCGCCGTAGATCAGTTCCAGGGCGGCATCCTCGCCCGGCGATCCACCGTCGTCCGCGACGTCACCGGGTGCCGTGACCAGGCGGGCGTCGAGCACCTCCTGGGCGCGGAACACCTCCTCGGGCCACTCGGCGACCGGCGCCTCGGTGGCCTGCGCGTAGAAGGAGGCGTTGAGGATCTGGCTGATGTTCTGCGGGGGCAGGCACACCACGGGCACCCCGCGCGTGCTGGTCTCCAGCAGCGTGGTCAGACCGGGGGAGGTGAGCAGGACGTCGGCCTCAGCGATCTCGGTCAGGAAGCTCTGGTGGCCGAGGGCGCCGCTTCGTACGTCGAGGTCCGCCGGAACGGTGATGCCGTCGAACACCCCCTCGGGCACGTTGCCGCACAGCGTGACCTGCCGGGTGCCCCACGCGGCGAGAGCCTCAAGCGCGGCCGGCACCGTCAGGGACAGGTAGGCGGACGGATCGTCCAGCAGCGGTGACAGCAGGCCCCCCAGGCTGACCACCGCGCGGCGTTCGCCGGCCCGCCGCATCGCGCGTCCTGTCCGAGCCGGCCCGGGGACGACCACCGACTCGACCCAGCGCAGGTTCTCCACCCGGGCCAGCACGGGCCAGGCCGGATCCGGCAGCCCGGGAACCAGCTGCGCGCAGTAGGCGCTGGCTTGCAGTGGGAGGCTGTCCAGATCGTCCTTCGTCCACAGGAACGGCAGGCTGTCGACGAATACGACGGGGCAGCCGGCGTCCTCCAGCGCCACTGCGGCGGCCCGGTCCAGGACGCACACGGCGGCGTCCAGGGACCGCTCGTCCACCAGGGCGCGCAGCGCCCGCGCATCCGTGAGGTCGACGTCGTGCCACTCTTCGACACCGTGGCCGCGCACGATCTCGCGGCCGAGCCGCGAGCCGAGCCCGACGAAGCGCACGCGGTCGCCGTGCTCCGCCCGCAGCGTGTGCACGATCGCACCGAGCTTTCCGGCGCTGCCCCAGCCGAACTCGACACCGCACAGGGCGACGGTCACGGTGGCGGGCGGCCCGCCGGGCCCATCGGCCGGGGGGAGTGTCGGCGTTGCGGTCGTCATGCCGGCACCGCCGTTTCCGCGGTGGCCGGCTCCGCCGCGGGCGTGTGGGGGCGGTCCGTCGTGTGCCGGTGGTAGGCCAGGGCCGGGTCCAGCTCGGGTGCGCTCCACGGCCCCGGCCGGACGCCGAGACCGGCCGCCCAGTCCAGGGCGGTGCGGACCGCGCCGTCGAGGCCCTGCGCGGACCAGCTGCCGTCGAACGGCAGTTGCAGCACCGGGGAGATCTCGCCGAGTGCCGAAATCATCGGGCTGTAGGTGGTGCCGGGGTCGAGCAGCAGGGCGACGGGTTTGCGCAGCGCGGAGGCCCAGCCCAGTTCGAGCGCGACGCCCGTCGAGGGCGGGGTCCCCGGGTAGGCGAGCACCAGATCGGCACACTGCATCGCGCGGAAGTCCGAGGGGACGCACTCCTGTGGGGGCAGACCCCACTCGCCCCACCCCTCGTTGTGGTGGGCATTGAAGACCGCGTGCCCGGCGTCGAGTAGTGCCCCACGCAAGGCCGTCAGCCGCTGCCGCCACTGCGGGCGGACCACGCCATCGGCCGGATCGATGAACTGTACGAACGGCGCGGCGAGAAAGACACGCAGGCCACCGGTGGGGCCGTTGCCGATGCGCCGGCCGGCCGCGGTGTGCGCCGCGGCAGCGGACGTGGGGGGCAGGGGAGTGGTGCCGCTCATGCCTGCTCACCCGCCTCGGTCAGCCGGTCGTACTTCAGGGCATTGCCGCGTGCCAGCTCCACCGGGTAGCGCTGCTCGTTGACGGCGAGCTTCTCGCGGGCGGCGGCGAGCAGGTCGATACCGGCGGAACGGGACAGCCGCAGCAGATAGTTGAGGATGTCGGCAAGCTCGTGGGCGAGTTCGCGGCGGAACTCGGGGTCCTCGAAGGGGCGCGCCGCGGCCTCCTCCGGGGTGAGCCACTGCAGAAGCGCCAGCAGTTCCCCGCTCTCGCCGCCGAGGGCCATCGCCAGGTTCTTGGGGTTCTGGAAGGCGTCCCAGCCGCGTGCGGCTACGAAGGAGTGCAGTTCGGCGGCGTACTGGTCCAGGTCACTCATGTGCGTCTCCGGTGCGGTGTGGCGCTGCGGGCAGGATCAGGCCCCATTGAACGATGCAGGTGTCGGGGTGGTACGCGGCCGGCATCAGGCCCTCCAGGGACCAGCCGCGGCTCTGCATGAGCGCGGTGGTGGCGGGATCCGGCGGCTGGTGGGTGTAGAGCTTGCGACCGAGCCCGCGGTACAGGTCGGGCAGCTGGTCCAGGAGCTGGGCGAGGACGGTTGGATGGTCCGCGCACAGCGGCATCAGCTTGACGGACAGGCCCTTCTTCGGGCCGGCCGCGGCCACTCCGCGCACGGTGTTCGTTTCGTCCACCGCCACGTGCATGATCTTGAACTTCTGGTTGAGATCACCGTGGCGCCGCCGGTTGTGCCCGGCAATCAGCGCGTCCACCCAGTCCGCGTTCACACCCCGGTACGCGGGCTGCATGGCGCGCAGCACGAGCTCACGCAGCCCGGTCGCGTCCTGTGGCCGGAACAGGCGGATGCGGGCGCCGTTGACGGCGCCGTTGTGGTCATCCCCGGCGGGTTCCGTGCGCAGGGTCAGGTCCTTGTAGAGCATGTGCTCGGTGCTGTCCGACTTGTACTGGCCGGGCGCGCCGCCCGCCAGCACGAAGCCATGCCAGAGGAAGAAGTCGATCGCGGCGGTGTTGGCGGCGGCGACCGTGCAGTAGAGCTGCCGGGCGCCGGCCTCGCGGGCGAAGTCCTCCGCCGCGCGCAACAGCGTGGTGCCGAGTCTGGAGCGGCTGCGGTGCTCCGGCACGAGGATCAGCGGACTGATCTTCACCGTACCCTGGCGCTTGACCACCAGGTGCAGCACGCCCAGCCGCTCGGCGTCGGGGGTGTCGTCCGAACACAGCATGAAGGTGTGCTGGGAGTGGGAGAAGTGGCCGAACGGGTCGCTTCCGGAGGCGAGGTGCGCATTGAGGACGCGATCGGCGTGCGCGGCGTGGTCACCGTCGTAGAACGGGCTGAGCGCGCTGGTGAAAAGGGACCTGAGGAAGTCCCGGTCGTCCTCACCGGCCGCGCGGATGCGCGGGGAACCGGCCTGGGGCGGCTCGGTCATGGGCGAGGGCGTCTGTGTCAGGGCTGTCACCGTGTGATCACCTTGGTCTGGGTCGCTGGGCTGCTGTCGCTGTTCACACCAGGTGCCGTCCGGCCGAAAGTTCCCGCGTGGCACGGGACTTGCGCAGGTACCGGGTGGGCGGGGTCTTCTTCAGCCGACGGTCGGTGCCATGGGACTCCGCATCGTGGGTCGCCGTCTGCCGCGGGACCACACGCCCTGTCGTCACCGCGCGCCCGCTGCGGCGGGCGCCGAGACATCCGGGACAGGGCCTCGACATCACCGCGGCTCTCTCGTTCGTGGCAGGACGCTAGGCGCGGCCGGACAAGTTTGTCAATCACTCATCGAGGATTGTCAAAGTTTGGCAAGTGATCTAGCTTCGAACTGATCGAGCGGCCCGCCGCCGGCTTCCGGGAACACCCCGTTCCGGCCCGGCCCGGCCGTGCACTGACCAGCCTCCGGTGGGCCTACAGACACCACCGCATTCAACATTCCGGGGGAAGACTCATGATGAACGCCCGTCGCACTACCACCGCCGTCCTGTCGGCTGCCGTCCTCGCACTCGGGCCGGCAGCCGTCCACGTCGGCCCCGAGGGCCGTACGGTCCAGGCCGCGCACGTGAGGATCGACTGGCCGCTTCACGGCGCGCACGGCGTCCGCGCGCAGTCCGCTACGGCCGCCGTGGGGGACCGCATCGACTGGCCGTAACCTGCGGGTCGCCCGGTTGCGGAGAGGGTTTGCGCCCTGTGCGGTACGGGCCGCGGTGACCGGCCTTGACCTGTACGGCGTCTGCGGTGACGGGCTGAACTGTGCGGAGCGCCCAGTGCCGCGGGCCGTGGCCTGTGTGGTGGCCGTGGGGTTACTGCTCGTGACCCGCCGACGGGCGCCGGGCCTCCGCGGCCGGCGCCCGCTCGCCGTGACGGCCCGCTCCGCGTCCCGGCATGGGAGCGGCGGGCCGCCGCGGCGTCCCACGCAGGGCGGAAGCGGTGCCCGGGCGCGGCTTGCGACCTCTGCAGTCCCGGCGCCCGGCCCGGGTTGCCGGGTCGCCGCCCCCTCGCCGGCCAGGGTTGCCAAGAGTTGACAACCTTGTGTCCCGCACTGAATATGGTTCCGTTCACGGGGACCAACAGGCTCAGGGATGGCAGGGATGGCTAAGTGCTCGAACAGCCCAAGTTCGGACAGCTGTTGAAGACCCTCAGACAGGAGCAGGGCCTGTCCCAGGCCGAGGTTGCCGAGGGGGGCCTGTCCACCGCGTATCTGTCACGCCTGGAGTCCGGGGCCCGGCGCCCGACCGCCAAGGTGCTCGACCATCTCACCCGGCGCCTGGGTGTGCCCGCGTCCGTTTTCTCGGGCACCCACACCTCGCTGCTGGGTCAGGCCCTCGCCTCCGCCAGTTCCTCGGACGACACCGACGACGCCGTACGGCTGCTCGGTGAGGCCGTCCAGGCGGGGAGCGGCGAGGATCTCTCCTTGCGCTGGCTGTCCCTGTGGAAGCTGGCCCAGCTGCATGCCAAGCAGGGCAAGCGCCAGGACGAACTCGCCGCGGCACGCGAACTCATCGAGCTCAGCGACCGCCTCGCGGTGCCCACCCTCCAGGTGCGCTCCCGCACTCTCCTCGCCCGCTGCTTGCGTGCCGTCGGTGACATCGACGAGGCCCGCGCCGTCGCCCAGACCGCCCTCAGTACCGCCGGCAACGGGGCCGTCCCCGTGGCAGACACCATCCGCGCCCAACTGGTGCTCGTCTCGGTCGCGGCGGAGTCGGGCCTGATCACGGAGGCGCGCCGGCTCGCCGACCGGCTGCTGGAACCGATCGATGTCCTGCCCCCCGTGCTGCGTGCCGAGTCCCTGTGGTCGGCCGCCAACGTACGCATCCGCCAAGGCGACTACCCGGGCGCCGCCGAGCTGTTGCAGCGGGCCCTGACCGAACTGCCCAGCCACGACGACCTGATGCTGCGGCTGCGGCTGGCCGCCTCTTCCCTGTACCTGCAGATGACCCCGCGCCGGGTGACCGAGGCCCAACAGTGGCTGACCGAGGCCGAACGCGCCTTGGGTGTCTTCGGAGGCCCGCTGCACCGCCAGGAGCTTCTCGTCATCAAGGCCCATCTCGCCTTTCACCAGCGGGACTTGGCTCAGGCCAAGGGGCTGTGCGAACAGCTCACCGACGCCCTGCCGCAGCTGACCTTCCGCGACCGGATCCGGCTTGAGGTCCTCGCCCACCAGATCCGCATCCTCGAGGGCGACCGCGAAGCCGGCGTCCGCCGTATCGAGGAACTTGCCCAGGAGGCCCAGAGCGCCTCCAACGTCCACCTGGCCTCTGAGATCTGGCGCACGCTGGCCGAGACTCTGGCCTGGGCCTCGGAGAGGCAGGCCGCCCCGGCCTCCGGGAGCCCTCGAACTTCCATGAAGGAGTCACCCGCTCATGCAGTCCGCGCTCCACGCTGACGCCGACGGGACGGCGGTCCCGGCCTCCTCCCCCTTCCTGACGGTGGACGACCCGGCCGCGTACACCGCGGCCGTCGAGCAGTTCCTCACCGACCCCTCGCCCGCGACCGTCCCGGTGTGGACCGGTGGCCGCCCGGACCTCGTCGCCTCAGTCGGGCGCGCAGCCACGGTGTACGCGGGTGTGCGCCGCCCGGCTCCCCACGCACGCGGCATCCTGCTGAGCCCCGGCACCCTGCCCGCCGGGCTTGCGGCACTGATCGCACCGCTCGCCGAGGAGTGGCTCGACGAGAAGGAACTCACAGCCGCGCTCTTCGATGAACTGGGCACGCGACGCCGAGCGCCGGAGGGTCCCGGCGATGGCACCCCCACGGGCGGGCCTGGGACCACGGGGGCGGCGGAGAGCCGTCCGGACGACGGCCCGGCGGACGGGCCTGTCGTCGGGGGCACGGCGAAGGAGGGTGACACCCTTGAGGGGAGCCGGGACGGGGGTACTTCGGGCGCATCCGGACCGGCCCCCGCGCGTTCCCTGGTGATCGCCGGCCTGTACGAGCACTTCACCCTCGACCCGCTGTGGGCCGCCCTGCTGGCTGCTGCCCACCGCGCCGACGTGTCGCTCACCTTCCTCACCGGCCGTGACGCCGCGTCCCTCGCCTGGTTCACCGCCAAGCAGTACGCCCGCATCGCCGTGGACGTCCAGCGGCTGGGCCTGTACACCTCCACCGACCGCCCCCTGGCCCCGGCGGGCATCCACCTGCGCGACGAACGCGACGTGGGGAGCGAGGACATCAAAACCGAGATTCTCGGCGCCCGCTGGAGGCGGATCTTCTTCCAGGGCCACGGCAAGGACGACTCGCTCAACCTCGCCGACTTCACCGTGTGCGGCCTGAACGAGACCGCCCCGCGTGCCCCAGGGCTTCTCGGTCCGGCCTGCGCCTACGGTCCCACCTGCTACAAGCCCATGGACAAGCTGATCCAGCTGCGCGAGGTCCGCGCCGCCGAGATCGTCCTGAGTTCGTGCAACAACGCTCCCTTCGCCGACGCGGCCATGTACGACCCGAAGTACCAGCTGATGCTCAACGCGATCGACGGCACCGCCAAGGACGTTGTCGCCGCGGTCACCATCCATGACTCCGACCGCGTGGAGAACCGGGTCTGGATGGACGCCGCCCTCTCCGGAGCCCCCTCCGCCCCGAGCCTGAATGCCGGCATCTCCACCGCCCAGCCCTTCCCCGCCTATCTCCACTTCGGCATGGCCGCCGACGACGCGAGCCCCATACCCGAGCCGCCGTCCGTGGACCCCGAGCCGCTGCTCCTCACCACCTCCGCCCGCCTCACCGCCTACCTCGCCGGCGGGCTGCTGCCCCCGAACAACCCGCTGCGTCCCCGGCTGGGCAAGCTCGCCGCCAAGGTCGAGGGACTGGTCACCCGCCGCTCACTGGCGGTCCGTGACCAGACTGGCACGATGCGCAGCCTCCTGGACGATCTGCAGTCCCTGGACCAGGCCATAGCTGCACGGATCGCCGAGGACCCGGAGAACGAGCTCAGCGACTACCCGGCCCACTTCGGCGACCGCAGTCGCCTCGACACGTCCTCCGCGACGCAGGTGAAGTGCCACTGCGGTCGGCCCGCCGAGCGGTACACCCGCAGGGCCCTGGTGCCCACCGCGCTCGACACCGAGTGCGTCATCTGCCCGCGCTGCGGGGACGTCTCCTTGCGGCTGCCCGGCGCGCCAACGGTGCTGATCCATGCCGACGACGAGGTGCCCCAGGGCGGCACCCTCCGGGTACGGCTGGTGGTTCGTGGCGCCCGCACCGGCCCGCTGCGGCTCGGCGTTTACGTTCCGCGTTACCTGCGCGCCGACTGCGCGGTGGAGCCTGCCCTGCACAGGATCCGTGTCGCGCCCGATGAGGACCGTGAGGCCGAGTTCGTTCTGAGCCTGTCCGCCGACACCTCGCCCCAGGCTTACTACCTGACCGCGTACGCCGTGCAGGACCTCGCCGTGACGATGGCCCGCCGCCACTTCGGCGTTGTGCCGAGCTGATCCCCGAGCCGTCCCGGACGTGCGTGCCCCCGTCTTCGCGGAATCCTTCCCCCCCCCCGGACGACGTAGCCGCAGCGCTGAAGGGGGGGGCACGCCAGTTCCCGCCGTAATGACCTCCACCGGGTGGCGGTGGCCCTTGTGTGACGGCGCTGCGGACTTGCTCCTGGACCGGCCCGCACCGCCACGTCTCCCTGGTCACCGCCGCCCACGCCTTCCTCACCAAGCGCGGCCGGCCCGGTCCAGACACCCCCCCAGCAAGCTCCCCCTCGACCTAATGGAGTCCTGCCAGTGCTTTGGCCAAGAGGCGCCAGATGTCGGCGGCGAGATCCAAGCTGCCCTCGTCACGGGCGTTCGACGCCACTCGCTCGAGAGTCTCTGTACCTTCTGTGGTCTTTCCTTCACTGATGAGGAGTAGGCCGTCGAGCGCCGCCAGCCGCGATTTGTCACGGTAGGTAAGCAACAGCGTGGAGTCGTGAAGTGCTTGGCAGCCCGCCCTGGCGTCGGCCAACCGGCCTTCGTGGTAGGCCAGGTAGGCAAAGAGAAGCTCCATCTCCTGGCGGTACAGGGGGCTTCCGGTGATCTCGACCGCGTGGGAGACCTCAACGAGCCGGCGGCGCGCCATCTCGGTGTTGGGTGGGGACAGTTGCAGAAACAGGGAGGCGGTCGCGAGCCTGGCGCGGAGCCAGAGATTCGGGTCGTGGTGCGTGGTGAGGAGCTGCAGCACTTCTTCCAGGTGCCGCTCCGCGGTCGCGTAGTCGCCCAGCCGCACTCGGACGGTCGCCGACGCCCACAGTGCCTCCACCCGCAGGTCGAGTCTGTCATCCGGGACGAGCTCGCGCAGTTCATCCGCGTAGGACAGGGCAGTAGTGAGCTGTCCGTCCTCGGCCTCGATGGAGATCATCGTAATGAGAGCACCGGCGATCTCGGGCGCGTCCAGTGGCGTTCCGCGAGCGATCTCCAAGGCCCCTGTTGCGATCTCCCTTGCCCAACGCATCGCTCCTGTCGCCCGGAGGGAGCGGCCCAGCCGGGACCGGGCTCGGGACCTCAGGTCATCGAGCCGCAAGTCATCACTGAGTGAGACGAGGCGTTCCAGATAGTCCTGTTCCTCTTCTCGGCGTCCAGTCCGTCCTGACGCATCAGCCAGTAGCCAGAGAGCCTGGGCGCGCAATAGCGGGTCCTCCTCGGGGTCGAGGGCCCCCTGGTCCGCCAATGCCTCCACTGCCGCGTCCGACCCCGCAGAGGTCGCGGAAATGAGTGCCCGTGCAAGGGAACTGACTTCACTGGGCTCTCCTGAGAGCTCCTCCACGGTGATGTTCAGTTGTTGGGCGATGTAGGCGACCACCTGCGCGGTGGGCGGCCTGGCGCCGGACTCCAGGCGGGAGAGATAACCCGTCGACATGCCTTCACCGGCAAGGGCCGCCTGCGACAGGTGTCGCTCGGTTCTCAGTTGCTTGAGGCGGCGCCCGAAGTCGGGCTGCTTCAGAGATTCCACGTTCCACCGTCAGATCGATTCACGTACGTGCAGGGCGGCTGTGTCAGATCACTCAGAACCCGCCACGTCGTTGCCAGGGTTGGCAAGGTGGTGAAAAGTTCTGGCATTACAGTCGTGCTGGGGGGCCTGTGCCTACTACTTTAGGACACCCAGTGACGAAGCTTCGTAAGCTTGCCACAGTGGCCCACCTTGCCGGGGGCGATCTGCGTTTCGCCACCTGAGCCGGGGCCCGGCTGAGGCATGGTCCCGTTGAGCTGGACCCGCGAGACGGCCTTGCTGTTGATCGTCCAGGGAACGTCTGGCCGCGGAGTACGCAGTGCGGTGCGCTCGCCAAGGGTGACCGCTGCCCGGCGGAGATCATCACCCGCTGCGTGTGGCTGTGGCCCCGCTGGCCGCTCTCTGTTGCGAGGTCCAGGAGCTGTTGCCCGAGCGGGGCATCGAGGTCTCCTGCGGGACCGTCCGCCACTGGTGTGCCAGGAGTCCGCGAGGCAGTTGCGCCGACGCCGGCCGTGACCCGGGGACGGATGGCACCTGGACGAGGTCTTCGCCACCGGCAAAGGTGAGTTGCCGTCCAGGCACATCGTAGGCAAGAGAAGTTGTCAAGTATTGACATCGTTTTGGCAACTGAAGCAACATCGTCTCAGCGCCGAGGATCTCCCAGCTATGCGGCCGGGGCTCCTTTTGGCTGAAGCGCAACTGTGGCAGGGCTCGACCGCTGCCGCTGGACCACAGGAGATACGGAGGAGGGTCTCGATTGTCAGCCCTTCATGCACACGTGGAGCACCGGACGATGGCAGACGCCGATCGGCGTGGCGCACCACCCCTGGACGGCCCGGGGCAGCCGGTCCCCAGGACCCTCGCCGACCACCTGGCGAAGTACGCTCTGCTCACACCCGACACGCCGGCCATCCAGCATGGCGATGCCGTGCTGACCTACGCCGAGCTCGACGAGCAGGCGACGCAGCTCGCGATCCGTTTGCGAGACCTGGGGGTCGCGCATCGAGCGCGGGTCGCGGTGGAGATCCCGCGCTCGATCGACCACTTCGTGGCGCTCCTGGCGATCTTCCGGGCCGGCGGGACCCACGTCCCGATCGATCCGGACCAACCGGCCGAGCGCAGGCAGTCGATCGTTGAAGCCGCACAGGTCCACGCTCTCATTGGGCGCGGCCTGAAAGTTGAACGTCTGCCGGCGTTCGCGACGGCGGCGCCTCATACGCGGGATCTCGCCTACGTCATCCACACGTCTGGCTCGACCGGCACGCCCAAAGGCGTGATGGTCAGCCACGAGGCGTTCCTCCACCACCTGACGAGAGTCAGGGACGTCTACGGTTGCGGCTCCGGCGATCGGATCCTGATGCTGGCGGGCCCGGTCTTCGACGTGTCACTCGAGCAGATCGGCCTCGCGGTCCTCAGCGGGGCCACGCTTGTCCTGCCCGACGCCGATTTCTGGATGCCGCAGGAGATCCCCGACAAGATCGCGGAGCTGGGCATCACGGTGGTTGACATCTCTCCTGCCTACCTCCGCGAGACGCTCGCCCATGTCGAACGCCGCGATCCCCGGCTGCGCACCCTGCGGCTGCTGAACATCGGCAATGACGTCATCCGCTATGGGGACCTCCAAGAGTGGTTCGCCAAGGACGTTCCGGCGGATGTCATCTGCTGCTACGGGCCCACTGAGGGCACGATCACCGCCACGGTGTACCCGGTCACTCCGGCGATGGCTGAGGGGAAGAACCCGTCAGTGCCGGTCCCGATCGGGTCGCCGCTTCCCGGAACCCGTGTCTATGTGCTGGACGAACAGCTGCACCCTGTCGAGGACGGCGCTGTCGGGGAACTGTTCATTTCCGGGCCGCGAGTCGCCGCCGGCTATCTGAACCGCGCCGAGGAGACCGCCGCCCGCTTCCTGCACGACCCGTTCGCGGGTGAGTCCGGTACACGCATGTATCGGACTGGGGACATGGTCCGCAAGGGATCGGACGGCGTTCTTGAGTTTCACGGCAGACGGGACGGCCAGGTCAAGATCCGTGGTTTCCGGGTGGAGCTCGGCGAGGTAGAGCACGCTCTGCGCACTCATCCGGGCGTTCGCGCGGCTCACGCTCAGGCCGAAAAGGACCGCGACGAGGTCGCGATCACGGCGTACGTCGTGGGAGAGGTGGATGTGCGGGAGCTCGCCGAGCATCTCCGGAAGCGGCTCCCCGACCACATGGTCCCGGCGAAGTGGGCAACGCTCGACGCGCTGCCGTTCACGCCTGGGGGCAAGGTCGACCGGGCGGCGCTGCCCGCCGCCGGGCGTATCGTCGCCGACCCTGAGGGGGGCCGGTCCTTCTCTCGCACGGAAGCCGAGCTCTCGGAGATCTGGGAGTCGCTGCTGGGCGCTGCCCCGGCCACTGGTGGAGATGATTTCTTCGATCTTGGTGGCGATTCGCTGAAGATCGCACGTCTCAGTGCGCGAATCGGCGAGGTGTTCGGAGTCCGGGTTCCGCTGCGTCAACTCATGGAGCACAGCCGTCTGTCGGATCTCACGGAGCTCGTGGAGGACCTGGTGCGGCGCGACTCTGCCCGTTCCGAAACCAAGGAGACCTTCAAGACGCGTTCCGCAGCGTTCGACGTGACGGTCTCGGTGAGGGATCCGAAATTCCTCGGGACACCGATTGGCCACCGTCGCACCTGGATGCTGGAACGTTCCCTCAGTGAATTCCAGTCGGATCTGGAGCATCTGGACCGGCTCGTCGCGTCGCAGATACGCGGCGTCGACCGACCTGTCATCAATGGGTCCTGGGATCGGAGCGGAGCTCGATACACGCCCTCGCAGCTGGTCATCGAGGGCCAGGAGGTCATGCAGGACTGGGAGCGCCCGCTGATGCGGGCGATGGCGGCCCACGTCACCGAGAGCCGAGGGCACGTGCTGGAGGTGGGCTTCGGCATGGGAATCTCGGCCACCTTCATCCAGGAGTTCGGAGCAGCTTCCCACACGGTCATCGAGCCGAACGAAGACGTCATCAGTGCGTTCGAACGGTGGCGCGAAGGCTACCCGGACCGCGACATCCGGCTGGTTCGCGGGTTCTGGGACGGGGTGATCGACCAGCTCGGACAGTTCGACGCGATCTTCTTCGACACCTATCCGACCAACGAGCGCGAGTATCGCGACACGGTCGTGCACAGCACCAACTACGCGGAGAGCTTCTTCGAGACGGCCGCCGCCCATCTTCGGACCGGAGGCGTCTTCTCCTATTACACCAACGAGATCGACACCCTCGGACGCTCCCACCAGCGCAGCTTGCTCAGGCACTTCTCCTCCTTCTCGGTGGAGGTGGTGCGCGATCTCGCGCCGCCGAGTGACTGCACCTACTGGTGGGCCGACTCGATGGTCGCCGTCAAAGCCGTTAAATGAGAGAGGCGGATACACGCATGCCCCCCAAGACGCTCGTGACCTATGTGCTGAGCGAAGAAGATGTCGAGGCGCTCGACGCTGTCATCCAGGACATCGTGCGAGCGGGGCACGACCCGAGGTCCGGTGACCTGTACGACCTTGCGTGGCGGTATCTGGCCGGCGTCCCCGCGGGTCTGCGCGAGGCGCTGAGCGGTTTCCGCAACGCGGAGACCGGTAGCGCGTTCGCGATCCGAGGCTTCCGCCTGGACCCGGACGGGATCGAGCCCACCCCGGTGAGCTGGGCCGAACCCGACTCGCTGCGGAGGGAAGAACTCTTCCTCGCGCTCACCGGTATGTGCCTCGGCGAGGTCTACGGGTGGTCGACCCTCCAGAAGGGCAGTCTGATTCAGAACGTCCTGCCCCTGCCGGGCGTGGAGCAAGAGCAGAGTGGCCACAGCAGTGACGTCCTGCTCGGGTGGCACACCGAGGACGCCTTCCATCCCCATCGGTGCGATTATGTCGGCCTGCTCTGCATCCGTAACCTCGATCGGGTTCCCACGACGGTCGCCTCGATTCGGGACATCGAGCTCAGCGAAGATGCCAAGAAGATCCTCTCCGAGCCCCGTTACGTGATCTATCCCGACACCGAGCACCTGGGTCAGACCGTCGACGACGGAACCCACTTCGGACTGTCGGAGATCCGGAAGCTGCGGGACAGTCCGGACCCCGTGGCCGTCCTCTTCGGTCACCCCGATGAGCCCTACCTGCGACTTGACCCTTTCTACATGACGACCTTCGGGACCGACCCCGAGGCCGAGGAGGCGCTCAAGGAGATCTGCGAGAAGCTCATGGTCGCTGAGTACGACGTCGTTCTCGAGCCGGGCGACATCGTCTACGTCGACAACTTCACCGCGGTGCACGGCCGACGTCCTTTCCGCGCGAAGTACGACGGACGTGACCGCTGGCTCAAGAAGCTCACGGTGACAAGGAACCTTCGCGCTTCGCGCAGTCTGCGTCGCTCATCCTCCTGCCGAGTGATCGGCTGAGGTAGGGGATCTGTGCTGCAAGCGGGCGAATGGAATTCGGCGCCTGCCCTATGGGGTCAACCATCTGCCTTGGTGGGACCTACCTGAAGTGCGTACGGCCATCGACGATGAGGCGCTCCTCCGGTACGGCTCTGGATACCAGCCTGCTCCCGGGCGACGCCGAGCGTGTGATCGTCGTCCATCTCGACTGCAGGGACGTCGGCATTCCCCATGTCCGCTTCGCCATTGAGGACTGCGCCCAGGCCCTGGGCGCAGTCCCCCCCAGACGGTGCCATGGCCGGCACCGAGGGATTCGCGGGAGTTGCCTCGGGGTCAGTGAGGCAGTCCAAGCCATCCAGCTACGGCAGCTACGACGGCTCAAGGAGACCTGTGACGGCCTCGAACGCAACCAGGCGATCCTGCGGGACGCCCTGAGCGATCTGCCGGGCATGGAGCTTGCACCGCCGGGGCCAGGCGACTCGAAGCTGGGTGTCCGCATCGTCACGCCCACCGCCGAACACCGCGAAAGATTCCTTCGGCTCCCGGAGGAACGATCCACTCAAACATCTGCGCTCGATCGGTATGTCCTCTTCGACCACCCCGCCCTCAGAAACCGCAAGTCGCTCTACTCCGGCGGTTTCCCCTGGAACCCCGCCGAGGGCGACTCATGCGCGATCTCCCGTGACGTATTCGCCCGGGCCAGGGCCCTGCTGGCCCCGACGTTCACCATCCCGGTCGCGCCCGAGTACGCGTCCGAAGTACAGATCCGCTTCAGCGACCTAGTCCGCCTCGTCCTCTCCGGAGAGAAGTCATGCGTCCCTGTCTCCTGCTCGTCGATGGCCGGCCCGGCACCTTCACCGATCACGTCCTGAGCCGAGACGATCTCGACCTCGTGCTCTTGAGGTTCGAAGAGCACCTCTCCTCGCTGCCCGCTGACCACCTCCTGCGCACGGCGGACATCCCCACGTTCACCATTGCCGCCGACGCCGACATCTGGCGGGAGGCTGAGCGCTACCTCACTTGGGTGGCGGGGCTCCCGGCACGACCGGGCCACTTCTGCAACCCGCAGGAGCCGCTGCAGGAGATCTCCCAGAGGTTCGCCGGCCTCGTTGGCCTGCCGCACCTCGACGCCGAGCAGGTCGCCTGGGTCCGGGACAAGACCGCGATGAAGCGGCGGTTCCGGGAAATCGGCATCCCCTGCGCGGAGTTCGCTGAGGTCGCGGATGGCGACGACGTCCTCGGCTTCGCGTCCCTGCACGGATGGCCGCTCATCCTCAAGCCGGTCGATGGCTGGTCATCCATCGACACCTACAAGCTCGACGACGAGCACGATCTCGCGAGGCTCCTTCCCCTGCCTTCCTCGCGCCGGTGGATGGTGGAGAAGTTCCTCACCGGGCGTGAGTACCAGTTGTGCGCCCTCGTCGCTCACGGACGGGTCCTCGACACCTACGTCTCGTGGACGCCGTGTGCGCTGCTGGAGACCGTCCACGGCGGCATCAACGGCTCCATCAGCCTCGGCGTCGACGATGAACTTGGCATCGACACGAAGGGGTTGGTTCAGCGCCTCGTCGACGGTATGCGCATCGATCACGGCTACCTGCACATGGAGTTCTTTCGATCGGACGACGGTGGCATCCACATGAGCGAGGTGGGAGCCAGACTCGCCGGCTGCGAGCTGCCCTCCAACCATGGGCTCGCCCGGAACTTCGACATGATGGCTGCGACACTCGACACATACCTGGGCCGCGTGCCATCGCTGGAGTACTCGGCGCCGCGCTGTGCCGGTGACCTGTTGCTTCCCTACAAGTCCGGTCGCGTCGTCAAGGTCACGCCCCTGGAGACGCTGCTCTCCCTGCCCGGAGTGGTTCACGGCCGGATGAACGTCGCGAGCGGCGACGACCTGCCCGATCAGCGGGCCTCCCACGCCTCTGCCGGCTACGTCCAGATTGTTGGCCCGTCCCGTCAGGCCGTGGAGGACCGGATGACGGAGGTCTTGGACGCCTTCGAACTGGTGACGGAGAACGTGTCGTGAAGGCCACAGCCTACGGCCGTCACTTCACGAGACCAGAGATCAGAGGCCGCGATGTTCTGGTCGTTCGTCGGCCGTCTCCCCCCGTTTCCTGGTGCCACTCGGTCGTAGTAAGGCTGTCGGCAGCAGCGCATGTCGGTAGTTCGCTCCCTCCCGTCAGCGCTTCCTACCCGTGCGCTGCTCCCGTGGTGGCCGGGTCCCTGGCCGAACTTGTGGCCTGGTTCGGCGGGCGCCGTCACCTCATGGCCCGGCCTGGCGAATGACCCGCCTGACGCGCTGCTCACGCGTTCCGAAGATCACCTAAATGCGCCTCACCTAACCCGACCAGACAAAGGCTGATGTCTGATGTCAATCCTCACAGATAGTAAGTTCAGCGATAAAGCCTCACGATGGCCATCGGGTCCCGTCGTAGCGCTCGCGACCGAAGACGACCGGGAATTCTTGAGAAGCATCTTCGCGTCCAGTCTCGACCCCTTCTACGACGGAGATCACGAGGCGCACGCGGACAGGGTCCTCGACGCTCATCTCGCCGCGGGAACTGACAGCTACGGCCATTTCTCAGTGGCGCAGCGAACCTTCGTTCTCTGGTCGGACGGCTCGCCGCAAGCGCAGCGAGTGGGCGTCCTGCACCTCGCCGTCAAACGGCAGGGGACTGTCAAGATCAGCCCGCTGATCCTGGTTCCGAGCCATCGCCGGCGCGCCGGTTTCGGGAGCGTACTCCTCCGCACCGCTCTGGCTTTCGCCTGGGAGCAGGGCGCTCGGCAGCTCTACTGCACGGTCGCCGCGGAGAACACACCGGCCATCACATTCTTCACACGCCATGGGTTCAGGCTCGCCGGGGAGTCGCCGAGCCAGTACAAGCCCGGCATGACCGAGCTGATTCTCTACCGCGGGCTCATCGCGGCAGACGGCGAGTCACCGCGTGACCTGCACATGCGCCTGTTCGAGGACGGCGACGCGGCCGTGGTGCGCGATCTCATCCTGGATTCAATGCCCAGCGCCTTCCAGGGCGTGGACGACGACTGGGTCCGGGCGCTGTTCGATGGCCACCGCCGTCGGTTCGACAGGGATCTCAATCAGAAATACAAGATCATTCATGTGGCGGTCGACTCGGCCGGGGCGATCCAGGGAACCGTCGCCGCCGGCCCCAAGAAGGGCGACCCGGTGAAGCTCATGCCGCTGTGCGCGAAGTCTCCCGAAGCCTTCAGCTTCATGCTCGAGGAGATCCCCCGACTCTTCGGAACCCTGGGCCGGAAGCTCTATACGCATCTTCCGGCGTCGCCTGCGACCACTGCTTTCATGCAAGGGAGCGGATGGCGGCTCGAAGGGCTTATGCCCGCGGCCTACCATCCGGACTGGTGCACCGTTCAGTGGAGCCTCTGCTTGTGAAAACCTCACCAGTGATCAGTCAGGGGAGGTCGGTCCGCCGAAGCGGGGAAGAATTCCTGAGGCTGCGACGCGCCGAAGAGTCCCTGGAATTCGCCACCGCCTGTCACGGGTCGGGGGTCAGCGTCCGCCCGTTCAGCGGTGGGGGAGTACGTATCAGCCTCTGTCCTGCGGAGAAGAACGATGCGTTCCTCGCCGTCACCGCTGTCCTCGCGAGAGGCCGAGTGGTTCACTCGGAGATGGAAGAGATGGTGGGGAGTTGAGAGTTCGTCGCGCTCCGCGGACCTCGTCCGAGCTCTGGCTCCGCTGCCCCCGGCCCATGCCCGGTGCCCAGGTGCGGCTCGTCTGTTTCGCGCACGCGGGCGGCTCAGCTGCGGCCTTCCGCTCCTGGACCATGGGACCCGACGTCGAGGTGGTCGGTGTCCAGTATCCGGGTCGGGGCGATCGTTTCGGAGACCCATTTCCCGAGGATCTGGAGCAACTCGGCCGCGAAGTCGGCGAAGCGATCGCCATGCTGGACGAGCGCCCGACGGCTCTGTTCGGTCACAGCCTGGGCGCTCTGGTCGCCTACGAGGCGGCTCGTCATCTTGAGGAGATCGGTCAGGCACCCGTTCATCTGTTCGCCTCGGCGTGCCGTTCGCCGCAGGGCGCCGACAGCAGACCATCTATGGCAGGGCTGGACGACGCGACCCTCGCTGAAGAACTGATCAAGATGGGAGGCACCGATGCTCTGGTCCTAAAGGATCTGGAGCTGCGCGAACTGGTACTGCCCTATATCCGTGCAGATTTCACCCTGCTTGAGGCCTACGCGCCATTGGGGGAACCACTCGCAGTGACACCGGTTCTGGCGCTCAACGCAGTTGACGACCCTTACGTAACCGATGCGGAGATGGCCGGATGGTCGGGGGCCACGCAGGCCGGGTTCCGGGCGGTGAGGTTCGCCGGAGACCACTTTTATCTGGTTCCGAGGCAGGAGGAGGTGCTCGCCACGCTCCGCGCCGCCCTGGGTGTGCGGGCGGGCCGGGGCTGAGCGGCAAAAGGGAGGCTCCCCATTCAACGTGACAGATCCGGCCAGCTGTGATGTGACCCTTCATCAATTCTCGGTACGCGTCCGGGACCTCCCTGTGCCGTCGCTCCCTGGCCCCGTGCCGCCGGACCCCCCCCACGGCGGCGCGGTTCCCCGGCCGGTCGGTGCTTCCCCCGAGCGCCGGCCGGGGCTCTCCGAACACGCGTGACGCTGGACCCGCCCCGCCCCCGGGCATGGTCGTCCACACGTACGCGCCATACGAGGTCGTCTCCATCCCTCTGTGGGTCGACGGCCGCGGGCACCGGGCGGCCGGCCGGGAACATGGATGTCGAGCGTGATGGTGCCGGTCCTGGTGATCCAGAACCGGCCGGCGTGCCCGCCTTCCTCAAAGATGCGTGTGTTGCCCTGGGCGACGGGCACGTCGCGGGCGGTTCAGCAGACGGTGGTGCTGGTCGGCGGTGAGGGCGCTGGCGATGGTCACGGTGCTGGTCGTGGTTCGACCTCCTCCGTGAGCGCGCGACTTCGTCGGTGGTGTTGTCACCGGCCGTGGCGCCGGGCGATGTCAGGCCGCGGCTCGCCCAGCCATAGAGATCAGCCGCCGCCGAAGTCAGGGCCTCCGATGGTGTAGAGCAGCAGGGCGAATGTGGCCAGGGTGAACAGCGCTGTCATGAGGCGCTGCACGCCGGTCGTTCGGGTCATGTCGGTTTCCTTTCGTGTTGAGGCCTCAGCCGCCGCTCCAGTCGGGGGCTCCGATGGTGTAGAGCAGTGGGGCGAAGGTGGCCAGGGTGAACAGCGCTGTCATGAGGCGCTGTACGCCGGTTGTTCGGGTCATGCCGGTTTCCTTTCGTGTTGAGGCCTCAGCCGCCGGTCCACTCGGGAGCGCCGATGGTGTAGAGCAGTAGGGCGAAGGTCGCGACGGTGAACAGCGCTGTCATCAGCTGCCGCACACCGGTTGTTCGGGTCACGTGGGTTCCCTTTCGTAATGCGGCCTCAGCCGCCGGTCATATCGGGGGCTCCGATGGTGTAGAGCAACAGGACGAAGGTGGCCACGGTGAACAGTGAGGCCAACAAACGCTGTGCGCTGATTGCTCGGGTCACGTCGGTCTCCTTTCAGGGTGAGGCCTCAGCCGCCGGTCCAGTCGGGGGCTCCGATGGTGTAAAGAAGTAGGGCGAAGGTCGCCACAGTGAACAGCGCTGTCATCAGGCGCCGTACGTTGCTGGTTTGAGTCATTTCTTGCCTCCTTGATGTGTTGTGGTGTGGGCTGGTGCATAGCGGTGGCGATAACCACGGCCGCTCCCAGCGTGATGAGGATGTCGCCGATGCTGATTACCGCATGCACAGGGGGTACGGGGATGAAATCGCCGAGGAGTGTCAGCCGACTCCCGTGCGCGGCTGCGATGTTCTTGGCCGTTTCCTGCCCCGGTGGGATGCCGGCGGCGGCAGCGGCTGCGGGCGAGTAGGGCATCCGGCCGTTGAGCGCGATCGCCATGCCGTTGAGCAGTCCGCCTGCCAGAGCCGTTGACGCAGCGGTCTTCAGCAGACGGCTGCGCCCCCGCAAGTTGACGAGCAGCCACCCCAGCACGGTCACGAAGGCGGTGGCCAGCAGTACGCTGCGCAGTGCTTGGCCCGGTCGGCCGTCGATACGGCTGGTGGTGTACTCGGCCATCTGCATCGCGCCGGCGAGCCACACCAGCCACAGTGCCCGCAGCCGGGTGGCGACCAGTCCGCCCAGTCGGCCGCCGCTCGCATAGCCTGCCGTGACACCGACGATCGCGGGGAAACCGAAGAGCATCATGGCCTGCCCGCTCACGGTTGTGTCCGCTGTGTCCGCGAGGTACGTGCGTTGCTCGCGCGGCGCGCGAGAGCGAGACACGTGCTGACGGCCGCTTTCCCATGGGGATACGTAAGGGCGGCTTGACCGCGGGCTATGGGTAGTTGGCCAGTCATCGGATTCTCCTTCTTCACCGCATGTGCACGCTGGCGAGCAGAGATGCGAACCTCACGCCACTGGCCACCGATGCCGATGTTCGAGGGACAGACACAACGGCTCTTGCCTAGGGCGCAGTTCCCGCTCCGCCGAATGCGCGCCGTCCCTTTCTCTTTGCCATCCGGACCGCCTGAGTGATCGAGTCAACGCGTCGCAGGGCCACCGTGCATGACGGACAAGGGCAATTCTCGCCAGAGCCATCGTTGTCCACGCCACGATGCGGGCAGCGACGCAGGTCACGGCTGAACCGCAAGCGGACAACTGGACTTGTCCGCGGACAACTCTTCTGCCTGGCCCTGGAGGCCGGCCGCATACACGGCGACCTCTGCCGACCGTCAGCGTGCTGCGCGGCACGCGCGCCGCTCGGCGCGGTAAGGACTGCACGCCTTTCTGCCATCGCGACGAGCCCGCTGAGACGAGGGCCAGCCGGTGCGCGTGCAGCGGAATGGGCGGGATGCCGCCAGGAGTGGGGGCATGGTCCGGTAGCTGTCAGGCTGCCCCTTCCCGTCAACCTGGGTTGACGGGAAGGCCTTGTCAACCTAGGTTGACAGTATGAACGACGCAAGGGATCTTGCCGAGCGGGCGGGGGATCGTGACCCCAGGATCGGGCTGCGCGCGGTGGCCGCGCTGCGGCGCCTGCTCGAACAGCTCGAGGCCGTGCAGGTGCGCAGTGCGCGCAACCAGGGCTGGTCCTGGCAGGAGATCGCCGCCGAGCTCGGGGTGAGCAGGCAGGCCGTGCACAAGAAATACGGGAGGCAGTGATGTTCGAGCGGTTGACGGACGGCGCCCGGGGCGTGGTCAAGGGTGCGGTGGGGCTGGCCGGGCAGCGCGGCGACGCGCGGGTCGACCCCGGCCATCTGCTGCTCGCGCTGCTCGACGCGCGGGGCACCAAGGGGGCGTTCGCGCTGGCCGCTCTGGGTGTACAGCGTGAGGCTGTGGTGGGCGGGCTCGACGAGGCGCGGCGGCGCGGCGGGGTCTCGGCGGCGGACGCCGAGGCCCTGGCCGGGCTCGGGATCGATGTCACCGAGATCGTGTCGCGCGTCGAAGAGGCCCACGGCGAGGGCGCATTGGCGAGCAGCGGCCGACAGGCGGGGCGGCTGCGCCGGGCGGGGTCCGGACACCGGCCGTTCACCAAGGAGGCCAAGACGATCCTTGAGCAGTCCCTGCGGGTGGCCCTGGCCCGCAAGGACAAGATCATCGGAGACGAACATCTGCTCCTCGCCCTGACGGCACGGCCCGGTGTCGTACGGGATGTGCTCGCCGGGTGCGGGGTGACCTTCGACGGGGTGCAGCGGGTCCTCGGTCAGGGCAACGGAGGCGCGGCCACGGCAGGTTGATGCCCGGGCCGGGTCGGGCCGGGCCGAGGCCGCGACTGACGAGAGCCCCGGACCAACGGGCATCCGTTACGGCGGTACGTACCCCTGCCCCGCCTTGACACCTCGTGCTCGCAGAAAAGTGTCGGACCGCATCCCGCAGGTCGGCGTGTGAAGCAGGTCGGCGTGTGAAGCGGACGATCAATGCCGAGCCCCGCCCGAGGACTGGTGCGCAAGCCAGGTGGACGCCCTCGTCCGGCAGCGCTACGGGAACTGGGCTCGGGAGTGGGACTGTAGCTACGGCTACGGGGGACCCATCGGCACTCGATCACCGGGGCAAGCTCGCTGACCACGTTGTTCCCGGCCGGTGTGCCCCGTCAGCGTGGGCAGGGCGACGGTTTGCTGCCCTCGCCCTGCCCGCCGGGATTGCCCCGGGTGGGTCAGGGCGCCATACCGGTGTTCTTCAGGCCGGACAGCCAGAAGACCTCGTGGTAACCGTTGCCGTCGAAGTCATCGGTGTAGAAGAGGTCGAACGTACCGTCCGGCCGCATCCCGAGACCCGGGCGGTTCTGGTCGCCGAAGGCGAGCGGGGAGAGTCGTGCGTCGGGGAAGCGGCCGGTGGTGGAGCCGTCCGCGTTGAAGCCGCGGGCGTAGATGTCGGTGCCGTACACACCGCCGTGGACGTCGTTCCAAGCCACCAGGAACGATCCGTCGGCCGCGGCAGCCAGCGAAGGCCGGCCCTGGACCTGACCGGCCTCGCTGCCCGCGCCGCCGTCGACAGTGCGTTCGGCGAAGCGGCTGCCGAAGGACGCGTTGAACCCACCGACGCTGATCTGCCACTTCCCGCCGGCCTCGCCCTGCCAGGCGACGACCGGGCGGCCCTGGGCGTCAACGGAGACCACGGGCCTCTCCTGCTGCCCGTCCACCTTCGTATTGAGAGTGCGCGACGAGACCAGGACCGTCTCGGTACGGTCGTACTTGGCGCCGGCGATGTTGTAGGAGCCGTTCGCGTCGGCGTCCTCCTGCCACACGACGAAGACATTGCCGGCCGGGTCCAGAGCGACGTCCGGGGTGCCGTTGGTGCCGGTGGCCGCGCCGACCCGGAGCGAGGCCGGCTGTGCGGTCTGCGTGATCGAGGCGAACTCACGCAGGCGCACGCCGGTGGTCCCGTTGGGGTCGTTCTGCCACGCGACGACGAAGGAACCGTCGTCACGGGTGGCGACGGCGGGCTCGATCTGGGCGCCCGTCCAGTCGTCGTCGTTGGCCCAACGCGTGCCCTGGAGCTGACCCGTAGGACCGTAGCGCCGAACGGCGATATTGCCCTGGCCGTTGCCGTCGGCGTCCTCGGTCCAGACGACGACGGCGTTGCCGTTCGCGTCGATGTCGACGTCCGGGTCGAGGTGGCTGCCAGCGGCGTTCTCGGTGTCCATGGACACGCGCGTCTCGTACTGGCTGACGCCGTCCTTGAAGACGCGCAGCCACACATGGGTCGGGTGGCCCGTGCCGAGGGTTGCCTGGCTCTCCCAGACGGCCGCCGTCCAGCCGTTGCGGGCCGCGACCGCGGGGGCCCGCTGGTCACCGACGGAGTCGGAGTTGACACCGGTGGTCAGGGCGGCGTCCGGGAAACGCTCGGGCAGGAACTTGACGGTGGAGTCGCGCAGGATCTGCCAGTCCGCCGCGTAGGCGTCGTAGATGGCCGCGTTCGCGATGTGCAGCGAGGACTCGTCGGTGCTGGTGAGCGTGGGACCGTAGAGGTTGGCCGAGCCGGTGTAGACGTGTCGCTCGGGTACGCCGCCGGCTCCCGTCCATTCCAGCAGTACGTACTTCGAGTGCAGGTAGTTCGAGCACTGGCGTCCCGGGCTGCCGTCCAGCTTCGGGGCTTGCGGGTCGCGTCCGCACCCGCCGTCCGGCAGGACGTAGACCGGTACCCCCAGCGGAGGCAGGAACTTCGCGCCGTCCTCGGCTCCCGCGCTGATCACGGCCTCGATGCGGCAACCGCTCTGGGCGCGTCCGCGCAGCGCCGTCTCGACGAGCGGGCGGTCGGTTCTCCAACTGGCCATCGCGATGCGGATGCGCCCGCCTGAAGCGCACGGGACCGCGGCGATGCGGGCCGCGAGCATGTCGTCCTCGGCGGATGCCCGCGGGTAGAACCACGCCTCGACGGTGCCGCCGTGTCCGCTCTGGTGACCGCCGTTGGTGTCCGTCCAGGTTTCGTCGCCGCCAGACGCCTCGACCTGCCACATGCGGTTCCACGCCCCGAGGTAGGCGTTGTAGATCGCGGTGTCGCCGGCGCTGACGAGCATGTCGTTGTGCAGTGCGTAGCTGCTCTCGACCATGTTGTGCGAGGACTGGGCGACCACGTTGGTCCGGCCGTCACTGAGGGCGCTGAACAGCCAGAACTTGTCGTGGTTCTCGACTTCGGTGCGCATGCAGCCCCTCAGGCACCACGTCGTCCGGTCGGTACCGAGACGGTTGTCCAGGTCTTTCTGGACGGGCAGCAGCTCGGAGTCCGCGTCGGGGCAGATCCAGGCGGTCGCCCCCTGATGGCAGCGTTCCCCGATGACTCGTACGTCCACGCCGCGTTCCTTCGCGGCGACGAGGGCGTCGGCAACGGGCTGACGGTCGATGGCGTAGATGGAGACCCGCACGTCCGAGCCGGGCTTCGCGGCGTCGATGAGGCGGATGGTGTTCACTTCGAGCGAGTTGTCGAAGGAGTTGACCGTCGGCCGGCTGAAGAACGCCTGGAGCGTTCCCGTCGGCGTCGTGACCACCGGGGACGCCACACCTGTTGTGCTCACCGGCGACGCCGTACCGGTCGTGGAAACCGATGCCGTCGCCTCGGATTCTGCAGTGGACCGGGCCGAGGCCGTCGCCGGACCGAGGGCAGCGAGCATCGTGGTGAGGGCCGCGAGCACGAGCCACGCTCGTGATATCCGCATGCGCCTTCCCCTTCTGTGGACACAGTGGACCGGGGGAGACTATCCGGCGCCTGGGGGCAACGGACCGTCGAACCCGAAGAAGGGGGCCTGGTGGGCGGCCTCGAAGTTCCGATGGACGGACGGCACCGCCCGTTGGCGGCCGTACGATTTCGACGACGTGGCAGGTAACGCCCGCGCCCGCCCGGTCGTTGACCCCGCATGACCAGCGCCGGGGCGGCGGGACACGGTCATGCTCAGGGCGCGTGGGAGCGCGGGAGCGCGTGGGAGACGCGCGGACAAAGGAGTGTGTACGCGAATGACCACCATCGCACCCAGCGGCAACGAGCCCGTTGACCTGCTGGTGGTGGGCGCGGGCCCGGCGGGCGTAGCGGCTGCGGTGATGGGCGCGAGCCTGCGGCTGCGTGTCACGCTGGTGGAAGCGGTCGCGGTCGGTTCGAAGGTGGCGGCGATCGGCGCACTGGAGAATGTACCCGGCGCCTGGCTGACAGGCCCGCAGCTCGCCGCGGCGTTCGCGGCGGACATCGCAAGGCACCAGGACGCGAACCGTCTCACCGTCGTTCAGGCCAGGGCGACCGCCGTCACCGGACACCGTGACCGGGCCGAAGTGGTGTTGGCGGACGGCTCCTTGCTCACGGCGGCAACCGTGGTGGCGGCGACAGGAGTCACGGCACTGACCCCCCAGGACGTGGACTGGATCGAGTCGACCGGGGCCGTCAACGTACCCCCCTTGTGGCGCGCCACCCCCGAAGAGCTCGAAGGGCGAGAGGTGGTCGTTCTGGGCGCCGACCGACCCCTGGGCACCTGGCTGCGCGCCCACCCGCGCACGGACGCCCGCCTCCACGTACTCCACACCGCTCACGACAGCTACAAGACCGCCGAGGTGGCCGACGACAG
The DNA here is from genome assembly GCF_045257485.1 of Streptomyces sp. YS-3. Lineage (NCBI taxonomy): Bacteria > Bacillati > Actinomycetota > Actinomycetes > Kitasatosporales > Streptomycetaceae > Streptomyces > Streptomyces sp. YS-3. The sequence goes on from NZ_JBJHPC010000010.1 coordinate 33,136, forward strand.
CAGGGTCCGCTTCACGCCGGCCGGCCGGGTCGAGATCGCCGAGCGCTCGGGAGGCGGGTACGACGTCACCGCGTACCACCCGGACGGCGCGAGCCGCTCGGCCCGTGCCGATGTCGTGCTCGGTAATCTGGGCAGCAAGCCGTCCGCGCTTTCCGGCCTGGTCATCGGCCCGGACGGCTACTGCCCGCCGGAGGCTCAGCACCCGCGCGTCCTGGTGGCCGGAGACCTCAAGGGCGCCCGGATGCAGCGCATTGCGGTGGCTCTGGGCGACGGAGGCCGGGCGGCGCTCATTCCGTACTACCGTTCGCTGGAGAATGGCTTCGCGCCTTCGCCTTGACACTGCGTTCCGCGGCGGACGGATAATGACGCCCTGCGGAAGAGGAGCCGGGGGCCAAGGGGGGCCGACGTGGATGACCGCGCGTCTCAGGGAATCCACAATCCCCTCACCTTCCTGGGTGCCGCACTCAGCACCACCGCGTCCGTCATCATCGCGCTGGCCGCGGGTAAGAGCGACAACAACGTGCATTCCTGATCGTCACGGCCGTTTTCGTGGCGCTTCTCGCGCTTGCGTTCTTCGTGATGCTCCTGATGCGACCGGGACGACGGGATGAAACGAACACGTCATCGAGTCGAACCGAACCCGGCCCTCCCGAGCTGGAGATGCCGTACGACGTCTTCGTCTCCGGCCCGATGGCGTCGTTCCCGAACAGTGAGCAGTACGGGCACGGCCGGGGGGAGCGCGCGAGCGGAGCGGCCCGAAGGCCCGGCGTGGGGCCATCGGCTCACGATGGACCCTTGTGAGCAGCAGCGGGCTGCCCCCCGGGCCTCCCCGCCACGAGGGGGAGGCCCGGGCCGCGGGTCACCTAGTAGCTGTCGTATGTGGGCTTACCGTTCGGCCGGTAGACGCCGATGACCGTGCCACTGCTCGTCGTCGAGACGCTGACCGGCTCCAATGCCGTGGGGATCGCTCCGTCGGCGAACAGCCGCTTGCCAGTGCCGATGATCACTGGGTGGATGGTCAGCCGGTACTCGTCGACGAGGTCGTGCCGCATGAGGGTCTGGGCGAGGTCGCCGCTGCCCACCACGTTGATGTTGCCGCCGTCGGACGCTTTGAGCATACGTACGGCATCGACGACGTCGCCCTCCAGCAGGGTGGAATTCTGCCACTCGACGGACGTCAGGGTCCGAGACGCCACGTACTTGTGCATGGTGTTCATCCGCTGGGTGAACGGGTTGGCGGGATCGGCGGTCGGCCAGTACGACGCGAAGATGTCGTACGTCTTGCGGCCGAGCAGCATCGCGTCGGAGAGCTCGTACCAACCGCCGATGGCCGCGCCGACCTCGTCGTCGCTCACCGGCTTCTGCCAGCCGCCGTAGGTGAAGCCGCTCTGTGCATCCTCGTCCGGACCACCCGGTGCCTGCATGACGCCGTCCAGGGTCAGGAACGTGCAGACAATAATCTTGCGCATGGTGCGCTCCCTTCGTCGACAGGCAGACCGCACGACCGCCCGAAACTCATCGGCGGGACGTCCGCAATGCGGCCTGAGCCCCGAGCGTGGGTGCAGCCCGGGGCGGTCCACCGGAGAACCCTGGCAGTTGCGCGACACCGGTGACCTGCGCGAATGATGCGGACGCGGGCTGTGCTCGGCGTTTCGTGCGCGGGCCGGCCTGCGCGCTGCCCTGCCGGAATCACTGCTTCTCTTAGTAGACCGGCACACCATTGCGGCGCTGAGACGGATGAACCACTGCTTGTGGCTCCTGGAGGCACTGGCCCGGGCAACTCCAGGCCATGGCTACGGCGGAACCTGGGACCAGTCCTGCGGTGACCATCGCGCCGCCCACAGGAATACATCGACCAGGCAGGCACGCCAGAACCCTCGGCGCAAAGGGATCCGTGCGGCCCCTCCCGGAGTGAGCCGCCAGCCGGGCCCCTCCTACGGGTACGGGTGTCAGGAGCGGACGGCGGCCACCAGCTCGCCGGTCGTCACCACCCGGGCGAAGCCGCCGCCGTGCAGCGAGACGGCGCTGGCTCGAGCCAGTTCGTCGGCCGTCAGATGCCAGCCGTTCGGACCGGTCAGGTCAAAGGTGTGGGTGGCGTCGAGGGCGACCAGCACGTCGTAGCCGAGGTTGCCGCCCATGCGGGCCGTCGTCTCCACGCACATGTTGGTTTGAATGCCGACCAGCACGAACTGGGTGACGCCCGCAGCCTTGAGCCAGCTGTCGAGCTCTGGGGTGCCGTAGAACGCCGAGTTCACGGACTTGGTGACGAGTAGCTCCGGACCGGCGCCCTTGCCGCGGCGCGCTTGGACGTACTCCTTGAAGTCGTTGCCCTCGGACCCGGTCCGCAGGGGAGAGCCGGGTGTGGACGAGTCGTGCCGTACGAAGACGACCGGCCGGTCCGTGTGCTGCCAGGCCGCGATCAGTGCGGCGATGTTCTCGTCGGCGGCGGGGTTGTTGCGGGGGCCCCAGAACTCCGACTCGTCGAAGCCCTTCTGCACGTCCACCACTACCAGTGCCGCGTTCTGTGTGATCTCCATGGCCACGATCCTGCCGCCCCGGCCGGCCCCGTCCCAGAGGACCGGAAGACAGCGATCGATGGTTTACTGCCACGGTGACGCAACCTCTACGGGCCCGGCGCATCGCCCTGCTCGCCTTCCCCGGGATCCGGGCCTTCGACGTATCGGTGATCACCGAAGTGTGGGGCGCGGACCGTACCGGCTACGGAGTCCCCGCGTTCGAACTGCGCCGGGTCGCCGCGACTCCCGCGCCCGTAGCGATACGGGGCGGCCTCACGCTCACGCCGGACCGCACGCTCGCCTGGCTGCCCCGCGCCGAGCTGATCCTCGTGCCGGGCCTGGACGACCATGTCACCCCGGCCCCCGAGCCCGTCCTCGCTGCGTTGCGTCGCGCTCACGCCCGGGGGACCACCATCGCCGCGCTGTGCGGCGGCGCGTTCACCCTGGCCCAGGCAGGACTGCTGGACGGACGCCGGGCGCTGACCCATTGGGCACTGACCGATCTGCTGAAGACCCGACATCCCCAGGTGCAGGTCGAACCCGACGCCCTGTTCGTCGAGGACGGCAACCTGTGGACGGCCGCCGGCACCGCCGCGGGCATCGATCTCTGCCTGCACCTGGTGCGCACCGCTCACGGGGCGGAGGCCGCCGCGACCATCGCCCGTTCCATGGTCACCGCACCCTTTCGGACAGGCACCCAGGCCCAGTTCATCGAACATCCGACGCGAGCCGTCGACCGTGACGTCGACGTGCTGGCCGAGGTACGCGCCTTCGCCCTGACTCACCTCGGCGAACCGCTGACCGTGGCCGCGCTCGCCGGCCGCTCCGGAATGTCGCCGCGCTCCTTCGCCCGGCACTTCGCGGCGGCGACGGGGACTACGCCGCTGAACTGGCTCTTGGGCCATCGCGTCGCGGCGGCTCAAAAACTGCTCGAACGTACCGATCTGCCCATGCCCGAGATCGCCCGCCGGTGCGGTTTCGGCAGCGAGATCACCATGCGCCAGCACTTCGCATCCCGCCTGGGGACCAGTCCGCGTGCCTACCGCGCTTCCTTCGCCCAACCGTCCTCGCCTGGAACGGGTTCAGCGTAATGACGCCGGCGGCAGGGGGCTGGGTATGGCCTATCTGGCCCGGGTAGCGGTGTGACGACGCCGAGGTGCGGGTGGCAGCGCGGATCGTGCGTGCGACGGCGGCGACTCGGGCCCAGTTGTCGTCCGGGTTTCGGGGCTGGTCAGGAGTAGTAGAGGGGGCAAGCGTTGCGCAGACTGTGTTCGGCTGCGCGAAGGTACATCGCTGTGTAGAAGGCAGCGTCGAGGTCGTCGTACCAGGGGCCCGGGTGTGTTTTCGCTGAGCGCTGTACTTCGGTGCTGGTGAACCAGTTGGTGAGGGCGAGGTTGTCGCAGTACGCGGGAATCTGCGGCGGTAGCGCAAGCTGGTCGGCAAGTGTCCGGGCGATGGCAAGCACGGTGTGGGCCGATTGCGCGATCGTCGTTTCGTCGTGGGGCGATGGCGCGCGCAGTTCGACGGGATGGGGAAGCGTGATGGGCAGGAGCAACTCCCAGTCGAGGAGCGCGCCCGTGTGATCCTGACCGTTGGCCTGTGTGCGGCACAGGGAGCTGAAGCTGTCCATGGGGCGGTTGAGCTTCTCTTCGAAGGTGGTACCTGATCCGGGGGCGAAGTTCCGGGGCTGGGGCGGCAAGAACGGCGGAAGCCCGAGGCGCTTCAGTTCGGCGGCCAGGGCCTGTGCGGTGGGCTTGAGGACTTCGTCGTCGTCCCAGTCGTCGGCGGAGATACTGACCAAGTAGATACCCATGGCGGGGAATCTACGGTGAGGCACTGACAACGGGGCCGGCCTCGGCCACGAGAAGGCACGATCCTGGCTGGTGAGGTGGGCGCCGGGTCCTGTAAGCGGTGACCGGCATAGTCTCTGCCGGTTAGTGCGGATCGCTGAGTGGCAGCAGCCTGGCACCGACTGGTCTGACTGTCGTTTCAGAACGAGGCTGCCTGCGGCTCCCATGTGCGTCTTTATGGCCGGTGGGCATGGTGCGCGCACCCGCGCGGACCATGGTCGTGACGGAACGCAGGGCCCTGGCACGGTCCCCCGCCGTGGGGACCCGTGGCGCGGGCCGCCCCTGCCTCGGTCTCCGCGAACTCGCCTGCCGCACGGCCATCGCCCGCAGGAACCTGCCACGAGCGGACGCACCCACGGCAGCGGTCCTGCACTGCGTTTTGGCGCGCAGCCTGAACGGGCAGGGCCGCCACGACGAGGCATTGGCCGAGGTCCGCCACCCCACATCGCCGGACAGCGCCGACATCGGAGCGGTGGACATCAACACAGCCGCGGCCCTTCACGGCCTGGGCCGCCGTCCCGAAGCGGAAGCCACCGCCCGCCAAGGGCTCACCGTCCGCGACCGGTCCCTCCCT
>NZ_JBJHPC010000091.1:0-17582 GCF_045257485.1 Streptomyces sp. YS-3
CGCCCCGTCACCCACCTCTCCCCGGACCCGGCCGCCGACGCCGCCCCCGCCATCAACCGCGCCCTGGAAGAGGCCGGCCGGGCCGGTGGCGGCACCGTGGTCCTGCCGCCGGGCACCTTCCGTATCGACGGGCTGATCCGTATCGCGCACAGCGGCGTCACCCTGCGCGGCGCGGGCAGCGCGCGCACCACGCTGTACGCCACCAGGCACCTCACCGAGCTGATCGGCCCGTACGGCTCCCGCTACGGCGGGGACAAGTCCTCCTGGTCCTGGGCCGGCGGCCTCATCTGGCTGGCGCCAAAGGCCCGTTGGGACGCGCTCGCCGAGGCCATCCGGGCCAGGGCGTGGCCCTTCGAGGGGTGGACCGGCAACAGACGGGACGAGTGGAGCACCCTCGCCACCGTCTCCGCGCCCGCCCCGCGCGGCTCCTGGTCCGTGACCGTCGCCGACGGCTCCCGGCTGCGCCCCGGCGCGCTGGTGCTGCTGCGCCTCGCCGACGACAGCCGCCACACCCTCCTGCAGCACATGTCCGGCGACGGGCCCGGCCCGGCCGCGTACACCTGGGACGACAAGACCAAGCTGACCTCGTACGTCCCGTACGAATGGCCCGTGCGGATCGCGCACGTCCGGCGCCACGCGCGCGGTCACCGCGTCACCCTCGAACGGCCGCTCCCGCTCGACGTGCGCCCCGAGTGGGACCCCCGGCTGACCACCCACGTCCCCGCCCTCACCGACTCCGGAGTGCAGGGCCTCACCCTGGAGGCCGTCGAGACGCCGCAGTCCCCGCACCTCCTGGACAAGGGCTACAACGGCGTCACCCTCCAGTGCGCGTACGACTGCTGGGTCGACGACGTCGTCGTCCGCCATGTCGACAACGGCTTCGGGCTGGTCGCCGCCTCCGCCTGTACGCTCCGGCGTACCCGCGTGGAGGGGCGCGGCTCGCACCATCCGTACTTCTGCCGGGAGGGCTCGCACGACAACCTGGTGGAGGACTTCACCATCGTCCGGCGTACGGTCCCGGCGCGCCCGGACACCCAGCTCCACGGCATCAACGTGGAGGGGCTGTCCAGCCACAACGTCTGGTCGCGCGGCCGGATGGAGATGGGGACCTTCGACTCCCACCGTGGGCTGCCGTTCGCGAACGTACGGACCGAGATCGTGGTGGAGAACGACGGGCGGCACGGCGGCGACGCCTCCGCCGGGCCCCTCTTCGGCGCCCGGTTCACCCACTGGAACATCACCGTCACCAACCACCGCGCGGGACTGGTGAAGATCGACGGCCTCGCCCCGTACAGCGCGACCGTCGGGATCAGCGAGGTCCGGGAGTTCGACCAGATCGACGTCCCCGACTTCACCGGGGACCCGCACTCCCGCCTTGAGGCGTACGGCGCCCCCGGGGCCGTCAGACCACGGAACCTGTACGAAGCTCAGCGCGCTCTGGGGCGCTGACCTTGGCCACCACGTCCTGATCGTCCGTCAGGCCGCGCATCAGCAGCGCGTATCCGGCCGCGGCCACCGTCCCCAGCACCGCGCAGGCCGCCCACAGCCAGTCCGCGCCGAAGCGGTCGACGACGAAGCCGGAGAGGAGCGGGGCGATCAGGGCCGCCACCGACCAGGACATCGTGTACACGCCCTGGTAGCGGCCCCGGCCGTGGACGGGGGAGAGGCGTACCACCAGGCCGGTCTGGGTGGGGGAGTTGACGATCTCGGCCAGCGTCCAGACGCAGATCGTCAGCGCGTACACCGCCACCGAGCCGGCGAACGCGGTGAGCCCGAAGCCGTATCCCGCCAGGAGGGCCGAGACGATCAGCAGCCGGCGCGGGTCGCGGTGTTCGATGGCCCGGGTGACCGGGATCTGGAGGGCGACGATGAGGACGCCGTTGACGGCGATCGCCAGGCCGAAGTCGGCGCTGGAGAAGCCGTCGGCGCCCATCGCCACCGGCAGGCCGACGTAACCCTGCTGGAAGATCAGGGAGATGAGGAAGGAGAGGCCGACCACGCCCATGAAGCGGCCGTCGCGGAAGACCGTGCCGAGGCCGATCTCCGGCTCGCGGTCCTTCTCCCGTACCGTCGGGGCCGCCTCGGGGCGGGACTCGGGCAGCTTGAGGAAGACCAGGACGGCGCAGACCAGGGTCAGCGCGGCCTCGCCGAGGAAGCCCGCCCGGTAGCTGTGCTGGGCGACGAAGCCGGCGCCGGCCGAGGAGACCGCGAACCCGAGGTTGATCGCCCAGTAGTTGAGCGAGAAGGCCCGCATCCGGTCCTCGGGCTTCACGATGTCCGCCATCATCGCCTGGACCGCGGGCCGCGAGGCGTTGGAGGCCATACCGACCAGGAAGGCCACCGCGACGATCGCCGCCGGGTCGGTCATGAAGCCGAGCAGCGCCACCGAGAACGCCGTCGAGGTCTGGGCGATCATCATCGTGGGGCGGCGGCCCAGCCGGTCGGTCAGGACGCCCGCGCCGAGCGAGGAGATGACCCCGCCCAGGCCGTGCAGGGAGACCACCAGACCCGCGTACGAGGCGGAGTAGCCGCGCTCGTGCGTCAGGTACAGGGTCATGAAGGTGGCGACGAACGCCCCGAGCCGGTTGATCAGCGTGCTCGTCCACAGCCACCAGAACTCCCGGGGCAGACCCGAGACGCTCTCCTGTGCTGCTCGTCTGAGACTGGCGACGGACATCGGTTTCCCCCCGGAGCGACGAACGGACAGCACCTTGCGGTGTAAGTGGTGCTGTCGATAGCCGCAACTTACAATTTCGGGGCTCCCGGCCGCTACTCAATTGACGCCGACCGTCAATCGTCCACCTGCCGAGACGTCCGCGGGAGGTCGGTGCCCACGCGCGCGAGGGCCCGGTTGCGTCGATTACGCTCGGACGCATGGCCGACGCACCGTACAAGCTGATCCTCCTCCGCCACGGCGAGAGCGAGTGGAACGAGAAGAACCTGTTCACCGGGTGGGTGGACGTCAACCTCACCGCGAAGGGCGAGAAGGAGGCGGCGCGCGGCGGTGAGCTGCTCAAGGACGCCGGCCTGCTCCCCGACGTGCTGCACACCTCCCTCCAGAAGCGCGCGATCCGCACGGCCCAGCTGGCGCTGGAGTCCGCCGACCGCCACTGGATCCCCGTGCACCGCTCGTGGCGGCTGAACGAGCGCCACTACGGTGCGCTCCAGGGCAAGGACAAGGCGCAGACGCTCGCCGAGTTCGGCGAGGAGCAGTTCATGCTGTGGCGCCGCTCGTACGACACCCCGCCGCCCGCCCTGGCGGACGGCACCGAGTTCTCCCAGTCGGACGACGCGCGCTACGCGACGATCCCGCCGGAGCTGCGTCCGCGCACGGAGTGCCTCAAGGACGTCGTCGTCCGCATGCTGCCGTACTGGTACGACGGCATCGTCCCGGACCTGCTCGCGGGCCGCACGGTCCTGGTGGCGGCGCACGGCAACTCGCTGCGCGCCCTGGTCAAGCACCTCGACGGCGTCTCCGACGCCGACATCGCGGGCCTGAACATCCCGACCGGCATCCCGCTCGTCTACGAGCTGGACGCCGACTTCAAGCCGGTCAACCCCGGCGGCACCTACCTCGACCCGGACGCGGCGGCGGCGGCGATCGAGGCGGTCAAGAACCAGGGCAAGAAGAAGTAAGCGCCCACGGGTAAGCCCCCTGCCTGCGGGTTCTCCGCGGGGAGGGGGCTTCTCGCTGCCTCTGGGCCGTCCCTGGGCCGTCAGGGCGACAGGGCCGTACGCTCTCCGGGCTCCGGCTCTTGTCTCCACTCCGCTCTGGCCCCGGCGCCTTGGAGCGCAGCGACAGCGGACTGGGCGCTGTACACCGACAGACCCCCACGGAGGGTGACAGGTGCCTGGCGCGCCAGAACCCGGCTGTGCCACAAACTCTGCCCGGTCACCACGACGTAGCCGTACGAATCAAGGGGCCGGGCCGTCGACCTCGGTAGCCGACCGTGGACCAGCATCAGGCGATGGCGTCCACGGCGACCGGCGTGACCGCAGCCGCCCGGAAGGCGATGCCATGGCGCTGCCGGCGCTGAACACTGACTCCACGGCCGGGCCACCAGGCCCCGCCAGGGAGACCGGGGAACCAGGGGTCAGGCCCCGGTGACGCCGCTTTCCGGGACGGTGACCTTGATCAGAGAGGGCCGTCCAGTACTTCACGTACCAGTCCACGCTTCGTGTACGCCCGACTCGCCTGCCAAGGCCCGAAGCTCCTCGGAAGGCTGCTGGCTCATGGTCAGCAGGTCTGCCACGATCTGCTTGACGATCGGGAGGGCCCGCACCATCTCAGAGGACAGCCCACGCGCCTTCATCAGTGCCGCTACAGCGTCAGTAACCTGTCGGCGCTGTGCATGGGCCCTCGCCACGTCGATCTGGAACCGTGTCTGCCGCTCTGCGGACAGCCCGGACGCATCGACCGATTGAGCAGCCCGGAGAGCGACGCCGGCGTCGCCGAGGTCGACCGCTACGGCCACTTCGTGCAAGCCGATGTTGGTCGGCCCGAACTCGGTGTTGTAGTCGTTGCGTCCGTCGCCGACCTGTTCGGCCATGGCGCGAGCGTCGCGGAGGTAGCCGTACGCCTCGTCGGCCAGGTTCAGCCGGGCCGCGGCCACGGCCCGTTGCAGAGTCAGCGCTCCGCGGAGCGCCACCGCCTCGACCTGGCCGGAGTCCGCCAAGGGCCCCAGCGCGTCAGCCGCGGTGCCGGACGCCTGAGCTGCTTGCTCGAAGTGTCGTGCGCCGAGGAAGACGATCGAAAGCCGGAATTCACCGGCCGCCATCAGGAGCGGATCGTCGGCCCGCTCGGCGGCGACCACGGCACGGTCGACGGCGATCCAGGCCGCTTCAGGCTCTCCCAGGTTCGCGAGCGCGCCGCTGCACGTGTGGTACATGGCGGCCAGGAGTCGGAACAGCTCGGGACGGTCCGCCTCAGGGACGGACCGCGTCGCCGCCTCCAGCCGGGGAACGAGCCCTTCGAGCAGCTCGGCCAGGTCGGCGTAGTTGCCCTGGTGCGTCAGCTCCCAGGCATGGTCGACCTCTGCGCGAAGCGCCGGCACATCGGGGGAAGTGTGCTGCCGATCGAGGACGGCCTTGAGTGAGTGCGCTGCGCTCAGTACGAGCCGCAGTCGGCCGGCTCCCGGGGATTCCTCCTCAGCCACCGACGCGATGATGGGCGCCTCGGCCGCCAGCTCCGCGATGGGCAGGTCCAGCACCTGGGCGACCTTTTCCAGCACGGTCATGCGGTCGACGCGGCGTACGCCCCGCTCGACCTGGGACACCCATGCTTCGGATCGCTCCAGCAGGCCGGCGAACTCCTTCTGCGAGAGTCCGCGCCGCTTGCGATGGAAGGCGATCTTGCGGCCCAGCGCTTTCTGATACTCAGTGCTCAACGTCGACGCCCTTGCCGGACACGAAGTCCAGACGGTCGACCTCTGTCGCCGCAAGGTACTGGTCCCGCTCGGACAGGAACGCTCGCACGTAGTCCTTCGACTCGTGCTCCTCGAAGGCGTCCTTGTCCCGGTACAGCTCGTAGAAGATCCGCTCCAGCGGACGCCCGTCAACGCGGTGCACGGCGTAGATCACCGTTCCGGGCTCGTTCGCGCGGATCAGCTCTCCGGTCCGCGCCACAAGGGCGTCGAAGGCTGCCGCCGACAACTCGTCCTTGCAGGTGAAACGCACCATCAGTCCGAACATGCGAGGTCCTCTCTCCATCGGCATCCAGGCCGGCACCAGACCACCTGACGAACGCTATGCGCTGACTGCCCGTACGAAAAGTGCGAACCCGCACTCCCGGTACGCACATATTCGGTACGGTGCTAGTACTAATTGTACGGCCCTGCGTGGTCCGTGTCAGCCGGCCGACCTGGCTGGCCCGGAGGACAGCAGGTCACCGCCATGGAGGACGCCATGCCCACCCACGGACGCACCTTCCTCGGGGATCCTCAAGAACTCAGCGCCGCACGCCGCTGGACCCGCGCCACGCTGGACGGCCACCCGCACTCGGACGATGCCGCACTGATCGTCACGGAACTCGGCACCAACGCGCTCGCCCACACGGCCAGCGGCGACGGCACCTTTCACGTCCGGCTCACCGTGTCCGAACGGGCGATCACGATCACGGTGACCGACTCGGGCGGCACGGAAACCGCTCCCGAGGTCCAGCACCCACCCCTCAACTCCACCCACGGCCGCGGACTCGCCTTGGTCACCGCGCTTGCAGACAGCGTGACGATCCAAGGTGACGACTCGGGCCGGACGGTCACCGCCGAACTACGCGTCCGCGCAGACGTCGAGGAGCCGGCGCGGTGCCTCTGAACCCCGAGCGGGACGCCCACTGGGCCGACGTGCCCAAGGGAAGCGAAGGAAACAACGTCGGGTCCACGGGCGCCGCAGGAGGCCACGGGTGCCCATGAAGCAACCGCGACACGGCTACTGGTGCGAGTGCTGGACCGAAGACCTCACCGAGCAGCGAAGGCCGGCCCTGCTCGCGTCCTTCGACGCCTGTACGGCACCTCAGGCCGACCGATGGGTCGCAGTCACGTTGCGCACGATTTCTCCGGCTCTCGACGGAGACGCATCGGACGCCGCTTGGGAGTGGCTGTACGACAGTCACGTCGAGACCAGACGAGCGCTTCTGCGCGCCGAGCCCTGCACGGTGTCAGTGACCCACGAGGACATACGCATCACGTGGACGATCCGACCCGTGATCTTTCTGCCGCTCGCACACCGCCTGGGCACCGAACTCCAAGGCTGCGCACATGCCTTCAAGCCTCCGACGTCCGACTGAGCAACAACCTTCTCGGCATGGCGATCAGCCGCCTGATGTACTGGGGGGCGTGGTCGGCCGACGCACCCCCGCGCGCGCGAAGGGCCCCGTCCGGCAGCCGGGCGGGGCCCCTCTCGTGCCGCTCGCTCAGCAGCCGCCGCCGCACTGGCAGGCGCCGCCCGACTGGCAGCCGCACTGGCAGTTGGGGCCGCAGCTGCAGTTCGAGGCGGTGGGGGTCGGGGTCGGGGTATCGGTCATGGTCCCTCCCGGGGTTGGGGGTACGCGCACACCTTCCTCCATTGGATGCCCAGGGGGGCAGGCGCATCAACGGCGCGCGCACATCCCCTTCGCGCGCCGTGCGTGCTCCGGGACGCCCCGAACCGTGCCCTACGCGCCCGCGGCGCCCGCGGCGCCCTCGGCGCCCTCGATGGGGTGCGTCTCCACCTGCACCGGAGGCTGGAGCTCGTCCGCGTGCTCGCCGGTGACCAGGTACACGACCCGCTTGGCGACCGAGACGGCGTGGTCGGCGAAGCGCTCGTAGTAGCGGCCGAGCAGCGTCACGTCGACGGCCGTCTCGATGCCGTGCTTCCAGCGGTCGTCCATCAGGTGCTGGAAGAGCGTGCGGTGCAGCAGGTCCATCTCGTCGTCGTCCTGCTCCAGCTGGAGCGCGAGGTCGACGTCCTTGGTGATGATCACCTCGGCGGCCTTCGCCATCAGGCGCTGGGCCAGCTGGCCCATCTCCAGGATGGTGGCGTGCAGGTCGTGCGGGACCGCCCGCGCCGGGTAGCGCAGCCGGGTCAGCTTCGCCACGTGCTGGGCCAGGTCGCCCGAGCGCTCCAGGTCGGCGCTCATCCGGAGCGAGGTCACCACGATCCGCAGGTCGGTGGCGACCGGCTGCTGGCGGGCCAGCAGGGCTATCGCCCGCGCCTCCAGGTCGTGCTGGAGGTCGTCGACCTTCTGGTCGGCGGCGATCACACTCTCGGCGAGCTTGAGATCGGCGTCGAGCATGGCCGTCGTGGCGCGCCCGATCGCCGACCCGACGAGACGGGCCATCTCGACCAGGCCCTCGCCGATCGAGTCCAGTTCCTCGTGGTACGCGTCCCGCATGGGTGTCCCTCTTTCGATGACTCCGGGCTATGACTCCGGGGGAGGCGGGGGATGCCGCGCCCCCCACGCTCCCACGCTCCGTGGGCTACGCGTCCGATTCGGCCACACCAAGTGAACCAGCACTATCACCATGGTGAACTCTGGGCGACGAACGTTCGAGCAGGCACCCGGATGGCTGGGAGAGTGTCGGCGCGCCCGCATAACCTGGATGCATGGACGTGAACGCGGCGGTCGCCGCAGCTGCAGCGATCGCCGGGTTGTGCACCGGCGTCATCGCCATGCTGGCGTTCCGCTGGAGCGAGCGCGACCAGGCGCGGCCCACCCGGACATCCCTGCACACGGACGCGGTCCTGCCGCCCGGCGTGGACACCGTGCTCTCGGTGCTCCGCTCCTCGGCGGTGGTCCTCGACGAGAGCGACTCGGTGGTCAAGGCCAGCTCCGCGGCGTACGCCCTGGGGCTGGTCAGGGGCGGGAAGCTGGCCGTGGAGCCGATGCTCCACATGGCCCGCGACACCCGCCGCGACGGTGAGATACGGCAGGTGGAGCTGGACCTGCCGCGCCGGGGCACCGGCCGGGGCGAGGCGCTGGCGGTCTCCGCCCGGGTCGCCCCGCTCGGCTCCCGCCTGGTGCTGCTCCTGGTCGAGGACCTCACCGAGGCGCGCCGCATCGAGGCGGTGCGGCGCGACTTCGTCGCCAACGTCAGCCATGAGCTCAAGACCCCGGTCGGCGCGCTCTCCCTGCTCTCCGAGGCCGTCATGGACGCCTCGGACGACCCCGAGGCGATCACCCGCTTCGCGGGCCGGATGCAGATCGAGGCGAACCGGCTGACCAATCTGGTCCAGGAGCTCATCGACCTCTCCCGGGTGCAGAACGACGACCCGCTGGAGGACGCCGAGCCGGTCCGGGTCGACGAGCTGGTGGCCGAGGCCATCGACCGCTCCCGCCACCCCGCGTCCACCAAGCAGATCACCATGGCGGCGGGCGGCACGGCGGACCTGTACGTATGGGGCCACCGCGGCCAGCTCGCCGCCGCCCTCGGCAATCTCGTCGAGAACGCCGTCAACTACTCCCCGGCCAGGACCAGGGTCGGCATCGCGGGCCGCCGCGTCGCCGCGCCCGGCGGGGACCTGATCGAGATAGCCGTGACCGACCAGGGCATAGGCATCTCGGAGAAGGACCGGGAGCGCGTCTTCGAGCGCTTCTACCGCGTCGACCCGGCCCGTTCCCGCGCCACCGGCGGTACGGGCCTGGGCCTGGCCATCGTCAAGCACGTGGCCGCCTCGCACGGCGGGGAGGTCACGGTGTGGAGCTCCGAGGGACAGGGCTCCACCTTCACCCTGAGGCTGCCGGAGGCCGGCGCCGTACGGGACCGCGCCGCCCCCGACCCGGCTGGACCGGACGACGACGCCGTCGACGAGCCGCCGTACGACACCTTCCCCACCGCGCACGACTCCACCACTGTGCCCCATGCCCCGGAGGTCCTTCCGTGACCCGAGTGCTCGTCGTCGAGGACGAGGAATCGTTCAGCGACGCCCTGTCCTACATGCTCCGCAAAGAGGGCTTCGAGGTCGCCGTGGCGGCCACCGGGCCCGACGGGCTGGACGAGTTCGAGCGCAACGGCGCCGACCTCGTGCTGCTCGACCTGATGCTGCCGGGGCTGCCCGGCACGGAGGTCTGCCGCCAGCTGCGCGGTCGCTCCAACGTCCCGGTGATCATGGTCACCGCCAAGGACAGCGAGATCGACAAGGTGGTGGGCCTCGAAATAGGGGCCGACGACTACGTCACCAAGCCCTTCTCCTCCCGGGAGCTGGTCGCCCGTATCCGCGCGGTGCTGCGCCGTCGCGGGGAGCCCGAGGAGGTCACCCCGGCGGCCCTGGAGGCGGGCCCGGTCCGGATGGACGTGGACCGCCACGTGGTGACGGTCTCCGGCGCCAAGGTCGACCTGCCGCTGAAGGAGTTCGACCTCCTGGAGATGCTGCTGCGCAACGCGGGCCGTGTCCTGACCCGTATGCAGCTGATCGACAGAGTCTGGGGCGCGGACTACGTCGGCGACACCAAGACCCTCGACGTCCACGTCAAGCGTCTGCGCGCCAAGATCGAGCCCGACCCCGGAGCGCCGCGGTATCTGGTGACGGTGCGGGGGCTGGGTTACAAGTTCGAGCCGTAGGCCGCCCGCCGGGGCGCGCGGCGGGGGCATCCGAGCCGTACGCGCGCGTCCCGTACGCCACACGCGGGAGGGGCCCAGGACAGCTGTCCTGGGCCCCTCCTTGCTGCGTACGCGTACGTCAGTGGGCCGCACCCGTGGTCGCGCCGCCGGACGGCTTGACGCCCTTGGCCGGGGTGTTCGACGGCTTGCCCGACGGCTTGCCGCTCGTGGTGGCACCCGGCGTCGTACCGGCCTCCGGAGAGGTGGCCGGGCCCGGCCCGGCCGGCGTGGCCGCCGGGGGCTTGGGGAGCTCGCTCGGGCCGTAGCCCTCGAAGTAGCTGGTGGACGGGATCACGAAGGCGCGCAGCGTCACGTCGCCGGCCTTGCTCAGCTGGAAGGTGACCGGCTGGGCGTCGCCGTTGCGGGCGGCCTCCTTGCCGTTCTCGACGACGGCGGACGCGTTGTCCTTGCCGCCGAGGATCAGCGAGCCGTGCGGGGGCACGGTGAGCGCCTTCTGGCCCTTGCCGGGGGTGAGCTTCACCGTGGCGCCCGAGGACGCGAGCTTGACCGCGTCGAGCGTCTGCGGCTCGGCGCCGTTGTTGAAGAGGGTCGCCGCGATGACGGCCGGCCCGGCGGCGTCCGCCTTCGGCTGGGTCAGGACGGTCGCGTTCTGGATCTTGATGTCACCGACCTTGACGGCGGCGTTGTCCGGCTTCACTTCGAGCGTCTGCGCGTCGTTGCCCGCCGAGCAGGCGGCGAGGGAGGCGAGCGAGAACGCGATGGCAGAGGCGGCGAGGGCGCCGCGTCGAAGGCTGCGGCTCACGGCGGCGGCAACTCCTTGGACGTAAGGACATCTAAAGGACGGCAAAGTCTGTGTCAGCTGGCTTAGGTTACCGAGCCGTCCCGGCGAGCCCGCACCCGACCCGCCCCTGTGCGCCGGCGGGCCGCGCGGGGAGCCGTACGCCGTTCGAGGCGCGCCCGCCGAGCGCGCCTCCACAACTCTCCCCACAACCTCCCCCGGACCTCCGCACCCGCTCTGATCTCGATGTTTCCCGTGCCGTTCACATATCGCGGGTGATCAATTCCCCGGACCACCACGTATTCCTTACCGAAAACCTCCCGGTCCGCCCCCGGTGATCAATTCGCGAAAAAGTCGCGGTCCCGCCGAACGGGTGACCGATCACCGAACGGAGCAGTGGAAGTTCACCGCTTGGAACCCGACAAAACGGGATGTTCGGGGCAACGGAAGGGGGTTGCGAAGAGTGTCACGGGCATGTTTCCCTGCCCCCGCACAGCCGCTCCGACCTGCGAATACCCCTTCCCGCGAGCCCTCCGCAGCACGTTCCTGTTGCTGTTGTCAAGCCCCGAGATATGCCCTGACCTGCGAAAACGCCATTCAGAACAGGCTGTTCTCGTGTTACTCTGGATAGCCACGGAAGGGGTACCTGTCACATGACGTTCAAGGTTGGCGACACCGTGGTCTATCCCCATCACGGGGCCGCGCTGATCGAGGCCATCGAAACTCGCCAGATCAAAGGCGTGGACAAGACCTACTTGGTGCTCAAGGTCGCCCAGGGCGATCTGACGGTGCGCGTACCCGCGGACAATGCGGAGTTCGTAGGCGTGCGCGATGTGGTCGGGCAGGACGGGCTGGACCGGGTCTTCGAGGTGCTGCGCGCACCGTACGCGGAAGAGCCCACGAACTGGTCCCGTCGCTACAAGGCAAATCTGGAGAAGCTCGCCTCCGGCGATGTCATCAAGGTCGCGGAAGTAGTGCGCGACCTGTGGCGTCGTGAGCGCGAGCGCGGACTCTCCGCAGGTGAGAAGCGCATGCTCGCCAAGGCGCGCCAGATCCTGGTGAGCGAGCTGGCCCTCGCTGAGAACACCAACGAAGACAAGGCCGAGGCCCTCCTCGACGAGGTTCTCGCGTCCTGACACCGGCCATTCCGGGGGCTGCGCCTCCCGGCCGGCCAGTAATTGCCGCGGTGCCCGCTGACCAGCAGTGACCCAACTGCTGCGTCGCCGGGCGCTGCGGCATGTTCGGACATCATTCGTACGCCCACGGCACCCGCTGTCGGCTCGCCGCGCCGGGCAGAGCGCCCGACCGGTCGTCACGGAAGGGGCCGGTCAGGGGCGTCGCGCCCGGCTTGCTGAGGCCATACCCATGTCGCCGAAGGACACAAACCTTGTCTGAGGAAACGCGCGTTTTCCGCACCGCGGCCGTGATCCCCGCGGCCGGCCGCGGCGTGCGGCTCGGCCCGGGCGCCCCCAAAGCGCTCCGCGCGCTGAACGGCACGCCCATGCTCATCCACGCCGTCCGCGCGATGGCCGCCTCCCGCGCCGTCTCGCTCGTGGTCGTCGTGGCCCCGCCCGACGGCGCCACCGAGGTCAGGAACCTGCTGGCCGAGCACGCCCTCCCGGAGCGGACGGACTTCGTCGTGGTACCCGGGGGCGAGAGCCGCCAGGAGTCCGTGCGGCTGGGCCTGGCCGCGCTGCCGTCCGGCATCGACGTCGTCCTCGTCCATGACGCGGCCCGCCCGCTGGTGCCGGTGGACACGGTCGACGCGGTGATCGAGGCGGTACGGGACGGGGCCCCGGCCGTCGTCCCCGCGCTGCCGCTGGCCGACACCGTCAAGGAGGTCGAGCCGCGCACCGACGGCACCCCCGAGCCGGTGCTCGCCACGCCCGACCGGTCCCGGCTGCGCGCGGTCCAGACCCCGCAGGGCTTCGACCACGCCACGCTGGTGCGCGCCCACGAGAGCGTCCGCGGCGAAGTCACGGACGACGCCTCCATGGTCGAGCGGCTCGGCCTGAAGGTCGTCGTCGTGCCCGGCCACGAGGAGGCCTTCAAGGTCACCCGCCCGCTGGACCTGGTCCTGGCGGAGGCGGTCCTGGCGCGCAGGAGGGCCAACGATGGCTTCTGAGACGTCTCCGGCGGCCCCGGCCCCTTCCCCGCAGGCACCGGTGATCCCGCAGGTCGGCATCGGCACCGACATCCACGCCTTCGAGGAGGGCCGCGAGCTGTGGTGCGCGGGCCTGCTCTGGGAGGGAGAGGGCCCCGGCCTCGCGGGCCACTCCGACGCCGACGTCGTCGCGCACGCCGCCTGCAACGCGCTGTTCTCGGCGGCGGGCCTCGGCGACCTCGGCGCCCACTTCGGCACCGGGCGCCCCGAGTGGTCGGGCGCCTCCGGGGTCACCCTCCTCACCGAGGCGGCCCGGATCGTCCGGGCCGCGGGCTTCGGCATCGGCAACGTGGCCGTCCAGGTCGTCGGCCCCCGCCCGAAGATCGGCAAGCGGCGCGACGAGGCGCAGAAGGTGCTCTCCGACGCGGTCGGCGCGCCGGTCTCGGTCTCCGGCGCCACCACCGACGGCCTCGGCTTCCCCGGCCGCGGCGACGGCCTCGCCGCCATCGCCACGGCGCTGGTCCACCGGACCGGCTGAACAGGCCCCGGTGACCGCCGCGAAGCCCGCGGCCGGGCCCGCCGCGACGGCCGTCCCGGCCCGCCGGAAAAGCTTCTGTCACACTTCGGTGCCCCGTGGCCCAAGGGTCGCGGGGCACCGCCACGGGCCCACTACCCTGGACCCGTGACTATTCGCCTGTACGACACCAGCGCCCGGCAGATCCGTGATTTCACCCCGCTCGTGCCGGGCTGTGTCTCGATCTACCTCTGTGGCGCGACCGTGCAGGCCGCCCCGCACATCGGGCACGTCCGCTCCTACCTCAACTTCGACATCGCGCGCCGCTGGTTCCAGTACCGCGGCTACGACGTCACGTTCATCCGCAACGTCACCGACATCGACGACAAGATCATCACCAAGTCGGCCGAGCAGGGCCGCCCCTGGTGGTCGATCGGCTACGAGAACGAGCGCGCCTTCAACGACGGCTACCAGGCACTCGGCTGCCTGCCGCCCACCTACGAGCCGCGCGCGACCGGGCACGTCCCCGAGATGATCGAGATGATGCGCGGTCTGATCGAGCGCGGCCACGCGTACGAGGCCGACGGCAGCGTCTACTTCGACGTGCGCTCCTTCCCCGGCTATCTGGAGCTGTCCAACCAGGACATCGACGACCTGCGCCAGCCCGACGAGGGCGTCGCGGGCAAGCGCGACCCGCGCGACTTCGCCATGTGGAAGGCGTCCAGGCCGGGCGAGCCCGACTGGGAGACGCCCTGGGGCCGCGGCCGTCCCGGCTGGCACCTGGAGTGCTCGGCGATGGCCCACAAGTACCTGGGCAGCGCCTTCGACATCCACGGCGGCGGCCGTGACCTGATCTTCCCGCACCACGAGAACGAGATCGCCCAGGCCAAGGCGTACGGCGACGACTTCGCCGCGTACTGGATGCACAACGCCTGGGTCACCATGGCCGGCGAGAAGATGTCCAAGTCGCTGGGCAACTCGGTGCTCGTCTCCGACATGGTCCAGCGGTGGCGCCCCATCGTGCTCCGCTACTACCTGGGCACCCCGCACTACCGCTCCACCATCGAGTACAGCGAGGAGGCCCTGCGCGAGGCCGAGTCGGCGTTCGCGCGCATCGAGGGCTTCGTCCAGCGCGTGGTCGAGAAGGCGGGGGGCGTGGTCGAGCCCGCCGCCGAGGTGCCGCCCGCGTTCGCCGAGGCGATGGACGACGACCTGGGCGTCCCGCAGGCGCTCGCGATCGTCCACACCGCGGTCCGCCAGGGCAACAGCGCGCTGGCCGCCGACGACAAGGAAGAGGCCGTCGCCCGTCTCGCCGAGGTCCGCGCCATGCTCGCCGTCCTCGGTCTGGACCCGCTGGACGCCCACTGGGCGGGCGAGGCCGACCGCGGCGACGACCTGCACGGGGCCGTCGACACGCTCGTACGGCTGGTGCTCGAACAGCGCGAGGCGGCCCGTGCCCGCAAGGACTGGGCCACCGCGGACGCCATCCGCGACCAGCTGACCCAGTCCGGCCTCGTCATCGAGGACAGCCCCAGCGGCCCCCGCTGGACCCTCGGCCCCCGCTGACGGGCAGGCGCGATGTGCCGCCCGGGCGACTGGGCGGCACACTTCATATACGTACGTACGCAGGACCCGCGGAAGCCACGACGCCCCGTAGGTCGCTCAATCACGGAAACAGGTAGGTCATGGCCGGGAACAGCCAGCGCAGGAACCGCCGCACGTCCAACAAGAAGGGCGCGACGGTCGGCAG
This sequence comes from Streptomyces sp. YS-3, assembly GCF_045257485.1. NCBI lineage: Bacteria > Bacillati > Actinomycetota > Actinomycetes > Kitasatosporales > Streptomycetaceae > Streptomyces > Streptomyces sp. YS-3. Next base: position 15,184 of record NZ_JBJHPC010000091.1, read on the forward strand.
CGGTGGCCAGCGGCGCCGGGGCCTGGAGGGCAGGGGCCCGACGCCGCCCGCGGAGGAGCGCAAGAAGCACAAGAAGAACCGCATCGCCACCGCCAAGGCCAAGCAGGCCGCGACCCGCCGCCCCGCTCCGCGCCGCGGCGGCCCCAAGGGCACGTCCGAGATGGTCGTGGGCCGCAACCCGGTCTTCGAGGCGCTGCGCGACGGCGTCCCCGCGACCACGCTGTACGTGCAGCAGTACATCGACAACGACGAGCGGGTGCGCGAGGCGCTCCAGCTCGCGGGCGAGCGCGGCAACATCAACCTGATGGAGGCCCCGCGCGCCGAGCTCGACCGGATGACCAACGGGCTCAACCACCAGGGCCTGGTCCTCCAGGTCCCGCCGTACGAGTACGCGCACCCGCAGGACCTGCTGGAGGCGGCGTACGACAACCACGACGAGCCGCTGATCGTCGCCCTCGACGGCGTCACCGACCCGCGCAACCTCGGCGCGATCGTCCGCTCCACCTCCGCCTTCGGCGGGCACGGCGTGGTCGTGCCCGAGCGCCGCGCGGCCGGGATGACGGCCGGCGCCTGGAAGTCCTCGGCCGGCACCGCCGCCCGTACGCCGGTCTCGCGCGTCACCAACCTGACGCGCGCCCTGGAGGACTACAAGAAGGCCGGTGTCACCATCGTCGGTCTCGCCGCCGACGGCGAGCACACCGTCGAGCAGCTGGAGGCGCTGGCCGGTCCGGTCGTCATCGTGATCGGCAGCGAGGGCAAGGGCCTGGGCCGCCTGGTCGGCGAGACCTGCGACTACCGGGTGCGGATCTCGATGCCGGGCGGCGCCGAGTCGCTGAACGCCGGTGTCGCGGCGGGCATCGTGCTCTACGAGGCGGCGCGCCGGCGCAAGGGCTGACGCCGATCCGCCGGGCCGCCCGTCCGGAGTAGGTGATCTTGACGGGCCTCGGACAGATCGCAGCTGTCAAGGCAGTGTCCTAAACCACCATCACTCGGTTAGATGAGTGTGGACACCAGAACGCCCCGGCCCGGGTTCGACGATCAGCCTGCCCTGAGTATGGTCAAGGTGGACTCCGACCCGGCGCAGGTCATCGTCAACCACGCCAGTTTCCGGGTGCACTTCGCCCCGAAGGCCCAGTCGAAGCGCCCTCCGAGGGATCCGGCGAGGATGCCGGGCGCCCCCGGGGCGGCCCGCCGCCGGGCCCCGGTGGTGTGGAGCGGCCGGGCGGCGCCCGGGGCGACCGGCCTGTTGCAGGCGGTGCGCGGCCTGGACGCGACGGCGGCGCCGGGCGAGGCGCTCGACGTGGGCAACACCCAGGTCATCCCGCGCGTCGACGAGGACACCAGGCCGACGCCGGTCGTGGTGGGCCCGCGCGCGCCGATGTCGGACTCCGGGGGCGGCGCCGGGACGGCCCTGTTCCAGGCGGTCCGCCAAGGGGCGTACGGGGACGGCGGGTTCGACGAGTTCGAGCGCGGCTACGGCTACGGAGACGGCGACGGCGACGAGGGGACCGACGGGCCCGACGGGTCCGACGGCTCCGGGCAGCGCGGCCAGCGGCACGCCGGGGACCAGGTCCGCCACGCGTACTACCCGGGCCGCCGGATGAACCTCGGCGTGGTCCTCCTCCCGCTCCGCGTCTTCCTCGGCTTCATCTCCGTGTACGCGGGGATGGGCAAGCTCTGCGACCCCGTCTACTTCGACGGCGGCGAGCGCGGCTCGATGATGAAGTGGCTGAACTCGCTGCATCCGTGGGCCCTCGCCGAGCCGCTGCGCACCTTCGCGCTCCAGCATCCGGTCGGGGCGGGCCTGTCGGTGGCCTTCCTCCAGATCGTGGTGGGCGTGCTGACCATGCTGGGCCTGTGGCAGCGGGTCGCGGCGGTCTTCGGGGCGCTGCTCTCGGCGGCCCTGCTGCTGACGGTGAGCTGGCAGACGGTCCCGGCGTACGACGCGCCGGACTTCATCTACCTCGCCGCCTGGTCCCCGCTGATCACGGCGGGCGCGCCGGTGTACTCGCTGGACGCCCGCCTCTCCGGTGAGGCCTGGCGCCGTCTCGGCCCGCGCTCCACGCTGTGGGAGCTGCGGCGGCGGGTGCTGCGGCGGGGCAGTGTGATGGCGACCGTGGTGGTCGGGCTGACGCTGCTGATCGGCTCGCTGCTGGGCGGGGCGGTGCGCTCCACCGAGATGGTGACGGTGCCGGGTCCGCACTCCGACCCCACCAACTACCTCCCGGGCACGCCGCTGGCGCCCACGCCGCACACCCCGGCCGTACACCGCCCCGGCCCGCCCAAGCCGTCCGTGAGCGGCTCGGCCAAGCCGTCGGCGAAGCCGTCGAAGCGGGCGGCGTCGAAGTCGGTACGGGAGTCGGGGACGGTGGGGGGTGTGCCGAGCCAGACGTCCCAGG
>NZ_JBJHPC010000901.1:0-1877 GCF_045257485.1 Streptomyces sp. YS-3
CCCCCAGAACGCCCCCCTGCGCCTCGCCGTCGTCCTCGGCTCCGACCGCGAGGGACGCTTCGGCTCCGTCGTCGGCCGGTGGCTGCTCGACCGGCTGCGCGAGCGCGACGACTTCGCGGTGGAGGTGGTCGACCTCGCCGAGACCCGGCTGCCGACCTCGATCTCGTACGACCCGGCACCGCCGGTCAGGGAGGTCCTCGACACCGTCACCCCGAAGCTCGCCGGGGCCGACGCCTTCCTGGTCCTCACCCCCGAGTACAACCACTCCTTCCCGGCCTCGGTGAAGAACCTCATCGACTGGCACTTCGTCGAGTGGCAGGCCAAGCCGGTGGGCTTCGTCTCCTACGGAGGTATGTCGGGGGGCCTGCGGGCCGTCGAGCACCTGCGCACGGTCTTCGCCGAGCTCCACGCGGTCACGGTCCGGGACACGGTCAGCCTCCACCACGCCGGCGGCCTGTTCGAGCCCGGCGGCGAACTGCGCGAGCCCACCGGCCCCGAGGCCGCCGTCAAGCGGCTGCTCGACCAGCTCGCCTGGTGGGGCAGGGCCCTGCGGGAGGCCAGAGAGGCCCGCCCGTACGCCGCCTGAGCGCGGCGCACGGACGGGGCCGGGGGTGACGGGGATCAGCCGACGGCGACCGCCGACCAGGCGGCGGCGACCGCGTTCTGTTCCGCGCTGCCGCTGCCGTACAGGTCCTTCGCCGCGTTGAGGGTCGCCGTGCGGGCGGCGGCGTAGTTGGTGGAGGACGTCATGTAGACGGTCAGGGCCCGGTACCAGATCTTGCCGACCTTCTCGTGGCCGATGCCGGAGACCGTGGAGCCGTTGCAGGTGGGGCTGTTGTACGAGACGCCGTTGATCACCTTGGCGCCGCTGCCCTCGGAGAGCAGATAGGCGAAGTGGTTGGCGACGCCGGAGGAGTAGTGGACGTCGAGGTTGCCGACGCCCGAGTACCAGCAGTCCGCCGACTTGGTGTCCGTGGACGGCTTGTCCATGAAGCGCAGGGCGGGCTTGCCGAAGCCCGGCTTCACGATCTTCTCGCCGATGAGGTAGTCGCCCTGGTCGGCGGAGTTGCCCGCGTACCACTCGACCATGGTGCCCATGATGTCGCTGGTGGCCTCGTTGAGGCCGCCGGACTCCCCGGAGTAGGTGAGGGCGGCGGTCTTGGAGGTGACGCCGTGCGACATCTCGTGCCCGGCGACGTCGAGCGCGACGAGCGGCCCGAAGGTGGTGCCGTCGCCGTCGCCGTACGTCATGCAGAAGCAGCTGTCGTCCCAGAAGGCGTTGTTGTAGTTGCTGCCGTAGTGGACGCGGTTGTACGAGCCCTTCCCGTCGCCGGCGATGCCGTTGCGGCCGTGGACGTTCTTGTAGTAGTCCCAGGTCGTGTTGGTGCCGTACTGCGCGTCCACGGCGGCCGTCGCGCGGTCGCCGTTGGCGCCGGTGCCCCAGTGGTTGTCGGCGTCGGTGAACAGCACGGCGGGCGCCCGCACGAAGCAGATGCCGAAGAAGCACAGGTCCGTCTTGTTCTGGGCGTCGCCGGTGTAGGTGTTGCCGCGGGTGGGGTCCTTGAGCTGGTACGTGGACCCGGACAGCGTGGTCTCCAGGGGCACGGTGCCGCTGTAGAGGGACTGGCCGTCGCCGGCCGCGGTCTCGATGGAGTCCCAGGCGTCGATCGTGGCGCCGGTGCGGGCGTCGGTGAGCACCACGCGCGCGACGGGGTTGCCGTGGGTGTCCCGGGCGGCGGTCTGGGTCCGCCAGGCGAGCTTCGGGGCGCCGTGCAGGGCGTCCACGACGAGCTGGGGCCTGACGGTCAGGCCCGTCAGGCCCGGGTGGGCCGCGCGCAGCTCGGCGGAGGCGAGGGCGGCGGCGCGGGGTGCGGGGA
>NZ_JBJHPC010000902.1:0-1876 GCF_045257485.1 Streptomyces sp. YS-3
CGACTGACGCGGTACGCGGGGCGGGCGGGGGCCCGCCCCGCGTACCGCGTCAGTCGAGTGAGACGTCGAGGCTGGTGGCGGTGAGGAAGGGAGCGGAGATGGTGCGCAGGGCGACGCCCGCGTCGGCGAGGGCGAACTCCTGGCCGGAGGCGGCCACCGCCGTGTCGACCTGGGCGGTGCCGATCACCCGGTTGAGGCGGGGTGACCAGACCGCGTGGGTGACGACACCCACCGTCGCGTCGCTCACGGTCAGGGCGGCGCCGTGCGACGGCCGGTCCGTCATCTCCTCGGCCCCGACCCAGCACACGGGCCGGCGCGCCGGGTCCGCGGCGCTCTCGGGCTCCTTGCCGGGCTCGATCATCCACTGCAGACCGAGGTCGTACGCGGTGGCGGAGCCGTCGGCGGCCTCGTGCTCCACGCTGGCGAAACGGACCTCCATACGGCACACGTCGACGGCGTCCTTGCCGCATTCCACGGCGCCGAGGGCGGTGAATTCGCTCCGCAGCGCATCTCCGGTACCGGCCGGGGCGAAGAACTTGTAGCCGTACTCGCCGGTCACTCCGGTGCGGGAGATGGTCAGTGAGCGGCCGTTGTGGTCGGCGGTGACGAAGCTGCGGTAGCCCATGGAGGCGATGGGGAAGGGAAGGTATTTCTGCGCGATACGGAAGGATGACGGTCCTTCGAGGGCCAGTACGTCGTACTCCTCGCGCACGTCCTGAACGGTGGTGTCGTCGGCGAGGGTGTCGCGGGTCAGGAGGTGCTCGGTGGCCTCGGCCGCCTGCGCCGGCCAGATCTCCACCAGGTAGTGGCCGGCGTGGCAGTGGATGAGCACTTCGGACAGGAGTGTGCCGTCGGGGCGCAGCAGCAGGGCGGTCATGCTCTGGCCTTCGAGGAGGAATTCGACGCCGCGGGTGGCCACGTGGCCGAGGAAGCCGGTGGCGCCGGGGCCGGAGACGCGTACCAGGCCGATGTCGCTGTAGTCGAGCAGTCCGCACGACTCCCGCAGTACGGCGTACTCGTCGTGGGTGTTGGTGTATGCGGTCTTCATGGAAGCTCCTGGGAGGTGAGGTCGGGGGGAGGAGATTCAGGCGTCGCGTTCGGTGACGGCGAGGCGGACGGTGAGCACCGTGTCGCGGCCAACGGACGCCTGGCCGGTGACCGAGATGAGCCCGCCGACGCGGGGGCCGCTCTGGAGGCGGAAGACGACCTGGTCGCCGGGGACGACCGGCTTGAGGAACTTCGCCTGGCGGATCTCGGCGAGGTAGCCGACGCGGTCGGCGACGTCGCTGACGATCTCGCCGGTGGCGCGCAGGGCTCCGGCGGTGCCGTAGACGACGGCGGCGAGCTGGGCCACGCACTCCACGAGCAGGACACCGGGGTAAATCATGCGGCCGGGGAAGTGTCCGGCCAGGACGGCGTCGGAGGAGGTGATGTTCTTGATGGCCTCGGCGCTCGTTCCCGGTTCCAGGGCGGTGACGCGGTCGAGCAGGAAGAACGGGTGTCGGTGGGGGAGGAGCCGTGCGATGTCGTCGGCGCTCAGGACGGTGCCGGGCGACGAGGTGGGGTGGTCGCTCATGACTGCTCTGCCTGGATGTGGTCGAGCAGGCGGTTGAGGGAGAGCAGGCTGTGGGTGTCGTCGTCGGTGATGGTGACGCCGAAGGTGTCCTCGACGGCCATCGCGAGTTCGAGGGTGTCGATGGAGTCGAGCTCCAGCCCGCGGCCGAACAGCGGCTGGTCGTCGCCGATGGCGGCCGGATCGACGTCGAGCGCCAGCCGGTCCACCAGAAGTGTCTTGACCTCCAGGGCCAGCTCGTGCCGACGTGCGGCGTGGGTGGTGGCTTCTTCCAGGGACATGACCATGAGGTGTCTCCGATGG
>NZ_JBJHPC010000903.1:0-1873 GCF_045257485.1 Streptomyces sp. YS-3
GGGTGGGGGCGAGCCGGGGCTCGGGTGGTACTAGAGGAGGCCGAGCTCGCGCACCGCGTCGCGCTCTTCCTTGAGCTCCTGCACCGAGGCGTCGATGCGGGCGCGCGAGAAGTCGTTGATCTCCAGGCCCTGGACGATCTCGTACGCGCCGTCCTTGACGGTGACCGGGAAGGACGAGATGAGGCCCTCGGGGACGCCGTAGGAGCCGTCCGACGGGATGCCCATGGAGGTCCAGTCGCCCTCGGCGGTGCCGTTGACCCACGTGTACACGTGGTCGATGGCGGCGTTGGCGGCGGAGGCCGCCGAGGAGGCGCCACGGGCCTCGATGATCGCGGCGCCGCGCTTGGCGACGGTCGGGATGAAGGCGTCGGCCAGCCACGCCTCGTCGTTCACCAGCTCGGCGGCGTTCTTGCCGGCGACCTCGGCGTGGAAGATGTCCGGGTACTGGGTGGCCGAGTGGTTGCCCCAGATGGTCAGACGCCTGATGTCCGAGACGGCCGAGCCGGTCTTCTTCGCGAGCTGCGAGATGGCACGGTTGTGGTCCAGCCGGGTCATCGCGGTGAAGCGCTCGGCCGGGACGTCCGGGGCCGCCGCCTGGGCGATCAGGGCGTTGGTGTTGGCCGGGTTGCCGACGACGAGGACCTTGATGTCGTCCGCGGCGTTGTCGTTGATGGCCTTGCCCTGCGGCTTGAAGATGCCGCCGTTGGCGGAGAGCAGGTCGCCGCGCTCCATGCCCTTGGTGCGCGGGCGGGCGCCGACGAGCAGCGCCACGTTGGCACCGTCGAACGCGACGTTCGGGTCGTCGGTGATCTCGATGCCGCGCAGCAGCGGGAAGGCGCAGTCGTCGAGCTCCATGGCGGTGCCCTCGGCGGCCTTCAGGCCCTGCGGGATCTCCAGCAGACGGAGGTTGACCGGCACATCCGCGCCGAGCAGGTGACCGGAGGCGATACGGAAGAGCAGCGCGTAGCCGATCTGTCCGGCCGCGCCGGTGACGGTGACATTCACGGGAGTGCGGGTCATGGCGATCTCCGTTTAGAACAGCAGGTGGTGGGGGTTGTGCCCCCTAGTTCCGGCTGTCTCCTCACGTCAAGGTCCGGCTCGGGAACCGGCTGAGAACCGGCTGGGAACCGGCTCGGGAAAAAGCTCGTCCCGCGGGCGTCCCGAACTGAATCTTGACGTGAAGAGACATCCAGCGGTCAGGCTATCCGACCCCGGCCCTCCCGAACCCCCGCCCCCCTGTGGGACGCCTCACCCGGTGGCTCGTCCGGGCCACCGGGGCGCGCTCACCGCGCCGCGGTGCAGCCCTTCTTGCCGGAGACCAGGGTCGCGCAGGCCTGCGCCGATCCGGGGCCGTCGACCGCGAGCATCCGGGTGTACGCCTCCTTGTCCGCGTCCACCGTCCCGGTCCCGCCCGCCGTGGCGCCCGAGCCGATCCGCACCTCGTCACCGGGGGCGGCCTGCTGGATACGGGCCCAGGCGGCCTGGCACGTCGGGCTGTAGCGGACCTGGACCAGGGCGGCGCCGATCTTCGCGGATGCCACCGTCCTGGCGAACGCCCCGCCGCACCCCATCGTTTCCGGGTCCTGCCCGGTGCAGCTGTCGCGGACGCACTTCACTCCCGGGGGCAGCGAGGGCGCCGCGGTGGTGGGCGTGGCCGAGGGCGCGGGAGAGGCCTTGTCGTCGCCGCCGCCCACTCCGGTGAGCAGGACCACCGCGGCGATGACCAGCAGGACGCCCAGGACACCCGCCACGATCAGGGCGGGCCGGCGCCGGGCGCCCGGTCCGGGCCCGTCCCCGCCGCCCGGACCCCGGCCGGGGCCCCGGGGCGGCACGCCGCGGCCCGTGTCCGGCTCGGCCCCGGCCGGGGTCCGGG
>NZ_JBJHPC010000904.1:0-1869 GCF_045257485.1 Streptomyces sp. YS-3
CGGTGGGGCGGGGGCGCTCGAAGGCGCCGCCGGGCGCCGAGGGCAGGCGTCGTCTCTTGCGGGCCGACGCGGTCGGCTGCCGTTCGGCCGGGGCCGACCATACCGACCGCGGGGAGCGGCTGCCAGGGCGCCTCGCGCCCCGCCGCGCCCTCCTCGGCCGTCCCGGCTTCCCCATGGGCTCCACCTTCCCTGACGTTCCGTCATATCTGACACGTCGTCATATTGCAATCGTCCCGGGGGCCGCCACGAGTACCGCCGGACACCGCCACGACGTGCCCGCGCCGGATGCGGACGGAACCCCCGCAGGGGCACCGGATTCCGGAATCCCGTTTTCCCATTCTCTTTCCATTACGCCCGCATTCCAGAATTTGTCACGCAGGTGAGCATGTGTGCGACGGAGACAAGAAAGGGCGTGGACATACTCACCGCGGTGACAAGAAACAGGAATGACCGGGACCTTGGACACCCTTGCATATCCGGCGCCTTGACCGTCCCCCTACTCACAAGTAGTTTACGCATCCGAAACGCGGAACTTCCCTGTCCGTACAACACACAAGAGGTACCTCATGGGAGCTCGGCAAAGGAAGTCCGGGGCGCGAACAGCCCTGGCCGTCACCGCGGTCGGCGGTGTCGTCGCGGGGTTTCTCGGCTTCGCGGGAGCCGGGGCCGCACAGGCCGCACCGGCGAAACTCGTCCAGCAGTACGACTGCGTATTCCCGCTGATCGGCAACGACCCGATCGAGGCCACCATCACGGCCGAGATTCCGACCGAGATCGAAGCGGGGACGCCGTCCCCCGCATTCGCGGTCAACGCGGCCACGAAGGTCAGTTCACGGGCGGCTCAGGGGCTCGGTCTGGTCGGCGGCAAGACACTCGAAGGCATGGCACGGGCGAGCGTCACGGTATACACGCCGGACGGCCCGCTCTCCGGAATCGGCGTGGAGAACACGGTCGAGAAGACCAACATTCCCAGCCCGCCGGCCGACTTCACCGTCAACGCCAAGGGCAACGCCCCGTCGCTCACCTTCAACACCCCGGGTGACGCAAGGATCGAGGTCACCGGGATCGGTCTGCACGACATGATCGTGCGCGACGCCAACGGCAAGCCCATCCAGCTGGTCACGGGCAAGGACACGTTCGACGCGCCGTGCACGCTGAAGTCGACGGAGAAGGTCCTCGCGAGCTTCAAGGTCGTACCGAAGAACCCCACCAACCCCACGAATCCGACGGACCCAACGAACCCCACCAACCCTACGAACCCGACCAACCCCACAAACCCCACTGACCCGACCAACCCGACCGACCCGACCAACCCCACCGCACCCTCCGGTTCGACCGCTCAGCAGAACCTGAGCACCCAGGTGAAGGCCGCGGCCGGCACGCTCTCCATGAGCCAGCCCGGTGACAACGTGGCCCTGTCCGCCGTCAACCAGGGCGTGGGCGGCGTCTCCAGCGGCAACCTCCAGACCGTCACCGTCAAGGACGACCGCAACGGCGCCAACGGCTGGTCGCTGACCGGCAAGGTCACCGACTTCACCGGTACGGCGGGATCGATCGCCGCGGACAAGCTCCGCTGGAAGCCCTCGTGCGTCTCCGCGCCGGGCTCCAAGAGCAACTGCGTGGCCGGGACCGAGGGCCCCGTCGGAACGGTGGGCGCCACCCTGGCCGGAGCGCCGGACGCCCCCGCCACCGGTGGCCGGTTCAGTGTGGACAGCGCACTCTCCCTCGACATCCCCGCGACGGTCGCCGCGGGCGACTACAAGGCCGTGCTCACCCTCACCCTGACGTGAGTCGCGCCTCCCCCGGGCCGGTCGCACCCAGCGACCGGCCCGGGGGAGGCGCGACTCACGTCAGGGTGAGGGTGAGCAC
>NZ_JBJHPC010000905.1:0-1866 GCF_045257485.1 Streptomyces sp. YS-3
CTCCTGGAGAAGCTGGGCGCCCTGCCCGCCACTCCCCGCTCCTGGAGAAGCTGGGCGCCCTGCCCGCCACTCCCCGGGCCGTGCTGACCACCCCTCAGGTGCGGAACGCCGTCGCCGCCTCGCTCGACAGCGGCGAGATCTGGGACGAGGACGCGCTCGACGCCGACGAACTCGCCGAGACCGTCCTGACGCTGGTGCGGGACGCCGCGCTCGAACCCGGCGAGGAGCCGTGGCTCGGCGCGCTCGCCCTGCCCGACGAGGACGGCGAACTCGCCCCCGCGGGCGAACTCGTCCTGCCCGGCAGCCCCTTCGCCGCCGTCATCCGCCCCGGCGAACTCGCCGAGGTGGACGGCGGACTGGCGGCCCGCTGGGGCGAGCAGCCGCTCGCCGCGTGCGGGGTGCTGGCCACGTTCGCGCTGGTCCGCGCCACCGATGTGGTCCTCGACCCGGACGAACTGGAGCCCCGCGAGGGTGACTTCGCCGAGCCCGACGACGCCGGGCTGCTCGACGCGGTCGACGTGTGGTGCGAGGACGTCCTCGACCGGCTGCCGCACACGCCCGTGCCGCCGGTGGCCACCGAGATCGTCGCCGTGCGCGACCTCGACCTCGTCGACGACGACGCCTGGCCGCGGGCCCTCGCGCTGCTCGCGCAGCCCCCGCTGCGGGACGCGCTGACCCAGCCCGTCCGCATCCTGCTGCCGGACGGTACGACCGAGTCGGTCCGCCCGTACACGGCGTGGTGGCTGCGCGGCCACCCCGTCCTGGGCGGGCGCCGCCCGGCGGGCCTGCGCGCGGCCGGGTCCGACCCGCTGCTCGCCGGTCTGTACGAGTCCGCCGACGCGACCGGGTTCGACGACGAGCAGGTGCTGCGGGCGCTCGGGGTCCGTACGTCGGTGGCGGCGCTGCTCGACGAGCCCGGCGGCGCGGCCGAACTGCTGGCCCGCCTCGCGGACCCGGACCGCCCGGTCTCGGACGCGCAACTGCACGCCCTGTACACGGCGCTGGCCGACCTCGACCCCGAGCAGGTGACGCTCCCGGACGAGCTGCGGGCGGTGGTGGACGGGGAGGTACGGGTCGTGGACGCGGCGGACGCGCTGGTGGCGGACGCGCCGGATCTGCTGCCGCTGGCGTCCGGGGTGCCGCTGCTGCCGGTCGCCCCGGCGCGGGCGGCCGAGTTGGCGGAGCTGCTCCAGGTGCGGAGCCTGGGGGAGACCGCGTCGGCGGAGGTGACGAGCGTCGGGACCGAGCGGGCCGTCCCGGAGGCGGTCCGGGCCCTGCTCGGCCCCGGGGTGCCCTCGCACTACGTCGAGCACGAGGAGCTGCTGGCGGGCGGGGTCGAGCTGGACTGGCACCGGGCGCCGGACGGAACGGTGCACGCGGCGACGCTGGAGGGGGTCGCGGCGGGGCTGGCGTGGGCGGCGGGGCAGTGGCCGCGGCGGTTCGAGGTGGGGGCGCTGCTGGAGGACCCGTCCCGGACGGCCGAACTGGCCCGCGCCCGCTGGTTCGACTAGCCCCCGGCTGCCTTCTTTCGTCTGCGGACCGTGCTGGGTTGCTCGCGCAGTTCCCCGCGCCCCTGAGGSGKTYGSCSGCACCCRGAACAGCTGCCTCRGCCCCAGGCTTTTAGGGGCGCGGGGAACTGCGCGACCAGCCCACCACAACCCGCAGCCAAAAACCGGGCCCCTTCAGGGGCGCGGGGAACTGCGCGAGCAACCCACCACCGACCCGCAGACAAAGTCCCGGCCGAACAGGGGCGCGGGGAACTGCGCGACCAGCCACCCACAGCCCGCAGACGAACCCCCGGCCGAACAGGGGCGCGGGGAACTGCGCGGGCAACCCACCACCGACCCGCAGACGAACCCCCGGCCA
>NZ_JBJHPC010000906.1:0-1863 GCF_045257485.1 Streptomyces sp. YS-3
GGGGGATGCGGCCCGGTGTACACGTACGGGTGCGCGCCCAGCCGCCAGGGATGATCACCAAGCCGTACGGCTGTGGCGGCGGCAGCGTGTCGTAGCGGCGCGGTTCACTCCTCCGGGCGGGCCAGCGCCGCGAGCAGCGCGACCGCCTCGCCCACCGGCACCGGCCGGAAGAACTCCGCGTCCACCGCCTCCACCGCCGCGATCGCCCGGGGCGCGAGCTCCGCGCCCGCCCCGGTCACCCGCAGCCGCTTGGCCCGGGTGTCCGCCGGGTCGGTCTCGCGTACGAGCAGGCCCTTCGCCTCCAGGGTGCGCACCACCTGGGACGTCATCTTGACGTCGGTGCCGGCCTGGCGCGCGACCGCCAGCTGGTTGGGGTGCTCGCCCTGTCCGTTGAGCCACCAGGTGCAGGCCAGCAGGACGAACTGCACATGCGTCAGGTCCAGTGGGGCCAGCGCGGCGGTCACCCCGCGCTGCCAGCGCAGCGTGGCGTGCCAGAGCAGGAAGCCGGGGCTCTCCCCGGGCGCGAGCGCCATCAGCGCGTCTGCGCGAGCCGGACGAGCGCGGCCATCGTCCCGGGCCAGTCACCGGTGACGGCCGGGCCGATCTCCGGGCCCAGTTCGTCGGCCGCCGGGCCGGTGATCTCCATCCGGTAGACCACGCGCGTACGGTCCGGGCCGAGCCGTTCCAGCCGGTGCGTGGTCCGCAGGAGCAGCCCTTCGAAGCGCGCCTCGTCCACGAACAGCTCGTTCTCGGCCACTTCGGTGAGCCGCAGCTCGACCGGGTCCTGCCCTTCGGCCCCCATGGTGATGCCGGTCCCGGCCGCGAACGGGCCCCGGATCTCGATCTTCTGGATGTCCGCGTTCCAGTCGCCCCAGTTCTCCACGTCCGCCCACAGCCGCCAGACGGCCTCGGGAGCGGCGCCGGTCTCGACCCCGTGCTCGTACACCCACATGTCGACTCCTCCGCAGGGTTCTCGTGCCGTGCTCGGCCTGATTTAAGCTGTCCACAGATTATCTGTGCGAAGACTATCTGTCCAGACCGCGACCCCGGCACACCCCATCGCGCCAGACCGTCGATTACCGGCCGTCCCGTCGCCGCGTGCGCTTTTTTCCAAGTCCGGGGTGCCGCGCGGCTGGCAGCCTCTGTGGTGCGCGGGAGCGTCACTTCCTACGGACGTTGACGGGGGCCCGCGCACATACGGGGCCCGGCCGACCGCACCTCCACCCGGCCGGCCGGGCCCGCCCTCCGCCCGGCGCCTAGCCGGCCGCGCCGCGCGGGAACGACACCTCGACCCGGCGGTTCTTGCGGCGGCCGTCCTCGGAGGAGTTGTCCGCGATCGGGTAGTCCTCCGCGTATCCCCGGATGTCGAAGGTGACCGCGCCGCCGCCCACCGCCTGCGCGAGCGCGCCCTGGACGGCGTCCGCGCGCTGCTTGGACAACACGACGCCGTGCTCGTGCGTCCCGAGGTTGTCGGTGAAGCCGAACACGCGGACGTTCGTGGCCTTCTGCTTCTTGATCTCGTCCGCGATGGCCTGGATACGGCCGGTGGCCTCGGCGGAGAGCGCGGCGCTGTCCTTGCCGAAGAGGACTTCGGCCTGGAGGGCGAAGGAGATGTCGGCGTTGGTGTCGGAGCGGCGCTCCTCGCCGCCCATGTCCTCGACGACCGACTTGATGTCCAGCACCCTCGGCGCGGCGAGCGTCGCCCCGTCGGAGAGCTTCAGCCCCGGCGCGTTGGCGTCGACCTTCACGGGCGGGGCGGCGGCGGGCACGGCGGTCGGATTCGGCTCATCGGCCCCGGCCGGGGTCGCCCCCGCGCCCGCCCCGACGAAGAACAGCGCGGCGACGACGAGGACGGCGGCGGGC
>NZ_JBJHPC010000907.1:0-1863 GCF_045257485.1 Streptomyces sp. YS-3
GTCAAGGGTGGGGCCGCCACTTCCGCCTCTGCGGGCGCTGCGGGCTCCGGCGATTCCGGCGACGCCGGGGTAGAGGGCAAGGCGCCGGCCGTCGACGGCTCCGGGGAGAGCCCCGCCCAAACGGTGGCGGTCCAATCCGTGACGGTCGAGGTACGGATCCCCGGGAGGCCGCCGATCGGCGGGCTGGAGACCGTCCGGCCCACCTCCGGGTGGCTCGGCTTCGACCGCCCGTGGGCCGAACGGCCGCCTTCCCGTCGGTCGGAGCCGGAACTCCTCTCGGAGGAGGCCGACACGCCGGACGCCGACACAAACGGAAGTCCGACTTCCGGCGGCGATACGCCCGCGCCAGGCGCGCCCAAGCCGGTCGCGCCGGAGCCGCGCAGGTCCAGGTCGGGGCCGTTGAGGCGCGACAAGTCGAGGCGCGTCAAGCCGGAGCCGGACGCGGCCAAACGTGGCAGGTCCAAGCCGTCCAAGCAGGAGGCGGCCAAGCGCGACGGGGTCAATCCCGAGGCGTCCAGGCCGGTGGCGGCTGAGGCGGTCGGCTCCGTGCCGGACGCGTCCAAGGCGGATGCGCCCAGGCCGGACGTGGCTGAGGCGGGCGGTTCCGTACCGGATACGTTCAAGGCCGATGCGTCCAAGCCGGCTGCGGCTGAGGTCGGCAGTTCTGAGCCGAACACGCCCAAGCCGGTCGCGGCTGAGGCCGACAGCCCCGAGCCGAACAGGCCCAAGCCGGTCGGTGCCGACCTCGGTGCGTCCAAGCGGGACGTGGCCGAGGCGGGTGGCTCCGTGCCGGGCACGTTCAAGGCCGATGCGTCCACGCCGGTCGCGGCTGGGGCGGGCAGCACCGAGGACGCACCTGAGCTGGTTGCGGCTGAGGCCGCCAGCTCCGGGGCGGACGCGTCCACGTCGGTCGCCGCCAACCCCGGTGCGTCCCAGCCGGGCGTGGCTGAGGCGGGCGGCTCCGTAACGGACATGTCCAAGTCCGACGCGTCCAGGCCGGTCGCGGCTGAGGCCGACAACTCCGTACCGGAGCAGCTCAAGGCCGATGCGTCCGAGCCGGGCGTGGCTGAGGCGGGCAGCTTCGAGCCGGACACGCCCAAGTCCGAGGCGTCCAAGCCGGACGCGGCTGAGCCCGAGCGGTCCCAGTCGGACGCGTCCGAACCGGACAAGCCCAAGCCGGCCGCGCCCGAATCGGACACGTCCAAGCCGCACACGTCCAAGCCGGACGCATCCGAACCGGACAACTCCACGCCCGACGCGTCCAAGCCGGACACCCCCAACTCCAACGCCTCCAAGTCCGCAGCACCTGATCCCGACGTGTCCAGCCCAGCCGCAGCCAAACCCGACCCGTCCGGCCCAGCCGCAGCCAAGCCCGACGCGTCCGGCCCAGCCGCAGCCAAGCCCGACGCGTCCGGCCCAGCCGCAGCCAAGCCCGACGCGTCCAGCCCAGCCGCAGCCAAACCCGACCCGTCCGGCCCAGCCACAGCTAAGCCCGGCGCGTCCGGCCCAGCCGCAGCCAAGCCCGGCGCGTCCGGCCCAGCCGCAGCCGCAGCCAAGCCCGACCCGTCCACCAGGGTGGGCACCACGTCCGGGCCGGTCACCCCCAGGGCGGGCACCACGCCGGGCCCGGTCACCTCCAGGGTGGTCACGGCCAGACCTGCCACCTCCAAGCTCCTCACTTTCAAGCCCGTCACGTTCAAGACCGACACACCCAAATTCGACACGCCCGGGCCCAAAACGACAGAAGTCGACATGTCGCTAGCCGATACGGCCAAGAAGACCCCGCCCCCCGCCGAGGCTCCCCGGAGCCGTCGCCTCCTCACCCGAGGCACCACGAGCACCCGCACCAAGACACCCCCGCCC
>NZ_JBJHPC010000908.1:0-1862 GCF_045257485.1 Streptomyces sp. YS-3
AGCCCCGGCACGGCGACGACCGCCGAGTCCTGGGCCACGACCCGGTGCCCGAGTCCGGCGAGTCCTGCCCGCAGCCTCCCCGCCAGCGCCATGTCGTGCGCGTACACGGCCTCGACCCCCACCGCCTCCAGCACCGCAAGCGACTCCGCGGCGGCGTGGTACGACAGGAACGACACCGGGTCGTCGTAACGTCGCGCGCCCTTGGCGAGCGCCCGCACCGGCCCGTAGTTGTCGCTCAGATCCTCCGCGGCGAGCCACCCCGAGTGCAGTGCGGCCAGCCCCTCCTGCGCCTCCTCGGTCACCGTCAGGAACGACGTGCCCCGGGGGCAGGTCAGGAACTTGAAGCCCGCTGTGACGGTGTAGTCGTAGGCGCCCGCGTCGAGCGGCAGCCACCCCGCCGACTGGCTGGCGTCGAGGAGCGTACGGGCCCCGTGCGCCGCCGCCGCGGCCCGTACGGCGGCGAGATCCGCCACCCGGCCGTCCGCGGACTGGACGGACGAGAAGGCCACCAGCGCCGTGTCCGGCCGCACCTCCTCGGCCAGCGACTCCAGCGGCACGTACCGCATCCTGAGGTCACCGCGTACCGCGAAGGGCTGCACCACGGAGCTGAACTCCCCCTCGGGAACGAGGACTTCGGCTCCCGCGGGCAGCGAGTGGGCGACCAGGGCGACGTGCACCGAGACCGACGAGCCGAGCGCGACCCGATCGGCGTCGACCCCGACGAGCCGGGCGAACGAGTCCCTGGCGGCGGCGAGCGCCTCGAAGTCGCCCGCTCCGTCGCGGGTGCCCGCCGCGTTCTGCGCCGCGAGCCGCGCGATGGCCTCCACCGCGCGCCGGGGCAGCAGGCCGCAGCTGGAGGTGTTCAGATACGTCGTCTCGGGCACGAACGCGTCGCCCGACAGGGGCTCCAGGATTTCCATGATCCCACCCTGCGGCCCCCCCGGGGCCGGGGTCAATCGGCAAAGGCCCCGGGGAACCGCCGACGGCCGCTCAGCGGTTGGGCCGGGCGGGGGGAGCCGCACCCCAGGGATGCGCGCCCCGCCCCGGGCGGCCGTACGAGCGTCAGGCGCCCGGGACCGCGCACCCGTCCGGCCCGCACGCCTCACCCTCGGCGCCGCCGGCGGCACTGCCCAGCGTGGCGAGGACCGGCGTCCGCTCCTGCCACGCCTGCTCCAGGGCCTGCGTGAACACCTCGGCGGGCTGGCCGCCGGAGATCCCGTACTTGCGGTCGACCACGAAGAACGGCACCGCGTTCGCGCCGAGCGCCGCCGCCTCGCTCTCGTCCGCGCGCACCTCGTCGGCGTAGGCGCTCTCGTCGGCGAGCACCGCCCGTACCTCGTCCGCGTCGAGACCGGCCTCGACCGCCAGCTCCAGCAGCACGCCCTGGTCGAAGACCGAGCGCTCCTCGGCGAAGTTGGCCCGGTAGGCGAGGTCGAGCAGCGCCTCCTGGCGGCCCCGGGCCTTGGCCAGGTGGAGCAGCCGGTGGATGTCGAAGGTGTTGCCGTGGTCGCGGCCCTCGGTGAGGTAGCCCAGGCCCTCGGCGTGCGCGGTGGAGGCGACGTGCTCCTCCATGCCCCGGGCCTCGTCCAGCGTGCGGCCGTACTTCTCGGCCAGCATCGGGATCACCGGGCCGACCGCCCCCTTGGGACGGTTCGGGTCGAGTTCGAAGGAGCGGTGCACGACCTCGACGCCGTCGCGGTGCGCGAACTGCGCCAGACCCTTCTCGAACCGGGCCTTGCCGATGTAGCACCACGGGCAGGCGATGTCGCTCCAGATCTCGACGCGCATGTCACTTCTCTCCAGTAGTTTGTGTCACTTTCAAGCAATACAACGTACGGGACCGCCCCCGCATTCCCCGGGCG